>JAPLIP010000052.1:26306-28476 GCA_026389065.1 Candidatus Dependentiae bacterium | reverse complement strand
CTGTTCCAGGCTTTACACTCTGGACAACAACCGATCCATTTTACGGTTTGATAAGAACATTGAAGACATTCGAAATAACTTTGTATTTTACTCATGCAAAAAGTATATCATTTTTTTGCTTTTGCACACATTGTTTTTCCTATAGTTTAACATCTTTGCCAGCGATTAATCTATCTGCAATTTCATTTAATCTTTCATAAGATAATTCGAATTCTGGACCAGCATCCATCATTGCCAACACTAATAGTATGTCGTCTAGGTTAGATCCTGGATCTGTTAAATACTGTGCGTACAGTTCATGCGCCCAATCACTAATAAGATTAATGTCAGTTTGTTCTGCTGTTAGGCGCTTTAGTTGGTAGCCAAACTGTTCTTTTGTATACATTGTTGTTTGTCTTTCATAAATTTCTGGGAATTCTAGAACAATTTCTGAACTGTTTAGCGCAGCGGTTTCTAAAACAAAACAGATCGCTTTTCCTGTGTCCTGTTTCAAAAAAGAATTATACAAGAGATTGATAATGCCGATCAAAAAGCTTAAATATATCTAAAATCCAAGCTTGCGTTTTATAGTTTTAATCCATCCAGTAGACTTTTTATTGTAATGCTTTTCTATGTCTGAATCATACTCATCATCAGCAGAGGATCGCCATACATCACTATAATCAACCAAGCTATTTCTGTATAAATTTATAGCTTTTTCATATCTTAAAAACTTTTCATGCTCTTGTTTTGAATCGATGATATCTTGCTCAGAAAGTTCATTTTTACCAACCACATCAACAGTATGAATAGGACCAGAGTCATCGAGTGAAAATATTACATATTCTGGCTTTTCTTCTATGATTTTTGTCCATTTAACTTTCAGATCTTGATAGTCTTTACTAGTCACTTCTATTTTAGGCATTTCTTTCCAGCGCTTATCATAATATTTATAATATGATCTATCAAAATCATGTTTTTCTTTGTCTGTTTGAAATTCAATTTGCGCTGATTCTTTAAAGCTATCCAACGACCAAATCAATACTGTTCCATTATAATCTGTAACCTGAACCTGCCCATCTTCAATCGGATCTAAGGCTAAATACAAATTATATAGCTCAAAATTTCTAGAGCCTGCGTCTTCAATAATCCAATAACCTGCAAGAACATTATTTAGTTTCAAAAATATTTTCTTCATACCGCTCTTTTGATATATGGCAATGCTGTAACAATATTACAAATTTCATCAGTAGGTCGTTTAAACATTATGCTCATCTCAAAGACATTATCGATTATTCCCATTCTGTAATAATGCACATTATCCCGAGACAAAATGTCTTCACTTATAGGATTTTCAAAAACATCCCAACAACTCTTAATTATTTTTTCATAATCCCAATGAGCCGGGAATTCTGTTTTAGTAAATTTAGCGCCATTAAAAGAATTCTCTAAGGTATATTCTAAACAGCCATTTGAAAGAGTGTTTGCTTCAATAATTTTTACCATCCCGGTAGACTCTAATCTATTACAAATACCAGCTAGGTGACCACCTTTAAATTGTATTTCAAAAGCCTGTAATTTATTGTTACGAACCAATTTACTCTCAAAATTAATAATATGATCTATGTCCAAATTAACCTTCATTGACGATCCCTCACACACATAAACTTTCTGTCTAAATTGTCTTAAAGTCGATTGATCAATCAATATATTAACTTTTGGAAATGAATGATCAAACATATGTTTTAGATCTATACATAAATCAACCTCAGAATAAGGCAATATTCCTCCAAGGTTTCTAATATCTTGAACAATCGCCTGAGCTGGTCTCGATATTGACACAGGTTTGTTAATATTAGCTTCTATTTCCATCAATTCATAAGCAAGATTGTTTGCTATGTTTTCTTGTGCGACTATTTCTAATTGTTCAGTTGCAAGAGCTAATTCTTGAGATACTTCTTCAAATCCTAACTCATCAGCAAGGACAAATGCTGCACCCTCAAGTGTGCGCATGATTTTAGCTTGTGACCTTACAGCTCCACAAATTCCACCAACTGCATGTATAATTTTTCCCGGAACTACAAAGTCAGCTCCAAAGCGAGTTATGGCTTCAACCCTTTCAGGGCCCGTAGAATTTGCCATTTGATTGCCAAGACTCTGCAGCGCTTGTGAAATCTCTGCGTTTCTTTTA
>JAPLIP010000052.1:0-26266 GCA_026389065.1 Candidatus Dependentiae bacterium | reverse complement strand
TTTCTGGGAATTCTAGAACAATTTCTGAACTATTTAGCGCAGTCGTTTCTAAAACAAAACATAGTGCTCTGCCAAGGCCTTTGCATGTTTCAATAGGGTGTGCGGCCATGTGCAAAAAATCACTAGCGCTATGAACCACGCCAGATGCAACGGCTTTCCCGTACGGAATTGCAGCTGTAGCTATCTCTCGCGACAATCTCAAGACAATCCAATCAACATCCATAAGCTGAGACGCTAATAAAACTTGTTGGTTTTTATTTGCATCGTAAGCGGCATCTGCAAAATCAACAACGCTTGTTTGCAAATTGCTCTGACATGGAAGACTAGCTTGCAAAGTTGCTGCTTGTGATAAAGCATCACACATCTCACCGTGTAATTGTTGTTGCAAATCGGTGCCAAAAAAACCCTGATAATTATTATAATCAATGTCATGAGCAGCTAAAAAACCAACCGTTTGCGGAGTTAGGTGGTACGCTTGATCAAATTGAATAAAATCTTGCTCAATGGTTGTCGACAACGCTTCTTGACGATCTTGCCACTGCTTTTCAAGCCCAAGGGCTGGACAATTGGCAAGATCAAAATCACATTCTTGATATTCTTGTTTTATCAGATGCTCATAAAAAATTAATGCCTCTTGTTGTTCTTTGGCTTCTTGGTCAAGAAGTGCATGAGCTAATCTTTTTTGCTCTTCTATGGCAAGTTGCTGTTCATCAGCCTTTTGATCGCTGATCAGTCGCTGTTCTGCATCTTTTTTCTTTGCCTCGTCTTGCTGCATTGCGACAGCCTTATTTTTGCGATCAAGAGCTTCTTGCTCTACTTTTTGTTTTGCCTTTTCAAGCTTGTTTCGTTTTTTGATTTTCTCTTGGACGACTTTACTATATTTTTCGACCTTGCTCGGTCGTTTCCACCAAGAACTATTTAAATATGTTTGCCATAGTTCTTTAATTGCCTCGTCAGACAAATTCAGATCATTAAAGCTTTTATGTATAAAATCCTCATATCCAAGTCGCATGGCATGATCAAATTCATAAAATCCCATGTTAAACTTTTCACGGTAGATAGCATCTTGCACTTGTATGTAGGCAGCTATTTCAATTTGCTCACGCAGGCTTAAAGCGCGACTTGTAAAGGGTGATTGCATCATCGAATCAAACCTTGAACCTAAATTATTCTTACAAGGGTTTTTATAATCAGAAACGGCAGAAATAGTATTGTGACGCTCTGGTTTAGATTCAAGAGATAATGCTGATGAAAATCCTGCGAGAACGATAACGGGTAAAAAAATTTTTAGATTATATCGCATAGACATGTTTACGCTCTTAAGCCATTGCACGATTAAATTGATACTATTTTTTATCATATGAGTATAAAAAAATCCATAATATTGCACAAAATGCTTAAGCTTTAATTTAAGCATGCGTAAATTTATCTCGAAGCTTAAACAATTCAATGAGATGTTTTACGCAGAGCTATAGTATCTAAGCTAATTTATAAAAGAGGAGTTTGGGTTTTTTAGTCTTTATGAAACGATCGGCGTACATAGTTAAGCGTTGCGTTCGTCTTTGCGAATAATGTGGCAGCTTCTGCAGCGTGGTTCATATTGATTTGCTCCGACTAAAAATAATGGATCGTCATAATGAGCTGGCTGCCCATTAACGAGGCGCTGTGTAAGGCAGTAGGTGTCGTTTCCGCATTTACTACATATTGCAGTGAGTTTTATTACTTTGTCAGCATAGGCTAAAAGTTCTGGCATTGGGCCAAAAGGTTCGCCTCGAAAGTCTAGCTCTAGTCCGGCAATAATAACTTTTTTCCCAGATTCAACTAGAAATCTGATGAGTTCAACAAATTCTTTAGACTCTGGTGTGAAAAAGTGCGCTTCGTCGATAACGATAATAATAGCTTGAGACTTTTTTATAATTTCTGCCATTTGAGCGGTTGTTTGTACGGGTATGCAATCAATCCAGTTGCCATTTCTTGAAGGGATGTATGTGAGGGGGTCCTGTTCAAGATTTAACATTTTTCTGTTGTCAATTGCGGGCTTGAAAACTAAGATGTTAATATTTGAAAGCGTTGCTCTACGAACGGTTTCTATGATCCTTGATGATTTTCCTGCACACATAGACCCACCAATTATGGTTAAAGATCCTGATTGCTCAGGAAGTGCAAACAAAGAAAATAAGGACAATAAAATTGAAGAAAATAATGTTTTTTTCATGGTGGTTCTTCTCATTTTTTTAATATTATTATTTTTATTATTCTGTCAGGATAGGTCCTACTTTGTTTTTTTTCAAGAGGATAATTTTTTAAGAATTCGTGAAATTTTTTTTATTAAAGTTATACTTATCTAAGTCGGTTAATTTTTGAAAAATCTCTTTGTAAAAGGATTTGTTTGTGTCTCCAGGATATGTGTATATAAAAAAATCAGGTCCACTTGTTGGTGAAGTTTCATTGTCTGGAGCGAAAAATGCGGTGCTCGCAATAATGGCATCTTTGCTGCTCACTCGAGGTAAATCTACTTTGCAAAATGTTCCTGCTATCGCTGACGTTTATCAAATGATAATGGTGCTAGAATCTCTTGGAGCAACCGTTCAATTTGACGCTGAAAAAAACATATTAGAAGTTGACACAACATATCTTGAAAATCGTCCCTTGGCGCAAGAATCAGTAAAAAAATTTAGAGCATCTCTCTTGGTTTTCGGACCTCTTTTGGCTCGGTTTAAATCGGTTAAAATTGCAATGCCTGGCGGTGATGCAATTGGCGCTCGCCCAATCGATTATCATATTAAAAACTTTAAAAAGATGGGCGCAGATGTGTATCAAGACAATGAATTCTTGTACGCAACAGCTCAAACGCTGACTCCGCAACGTTTTGTTTTGGATTATCCAAGCGTTGGGACAACAGAAAATTTAATGATGGCTCTTGTTTTGGTTGAAGGCGAGTCGTGGATCGTCAATGCTGCGCTTGAACCTGAAGTGCTTGACGTTATTGCTGTTTTGCAAAAAATGGGAGCAGACATCGAAATTGCCCCTCCTGCGATGATTAGAATTCGCGGAGTTAAAACATTGTACTCGATACGATATTCCGTCATGTATGATCGTCTTGAGGCTGGATCGCTTTTAATAGCTGGTGCTATTTCTAAAGGAGATGTGTTTTTACCTCAGGCTGATGGCAATGCCATGGAGCTTTTTTTAATGAAGCTTGAAGAGATGGGGCATACAGTCACAGTTGGTGCAGGTGGCCTTGGTGTCAGGCTGCAAGCAACAGATTTTCCAAAAGCCGTATCTTTTAAAACTGGTCCATATCCTGGATTTCCTACAGATTTACAAGCATTAATGATGGCAGCGCAAGTTACTGCAACAGGAAGCTGTGAAATAGTAGAAACTGTTTTTGAAAATAGGTTTTTGCATGTTCCAGAAATGAATAAGTTTGGAGCATCTATTTGTGCTACTGGTCACTATGCAAAATTAACAGGAATGCCGGGTCTGGTAGGTACGCAAGTGATTGCAACTGATATTCGTGCAGCATGTGCGCTTGCTTTGATAGGGCTTGCGTCTGAAGGTGAAACTCGCGTTATCGATGGTTCTCATCACTGGAAAAGAGGATATGAAACCTTAGATGAAAAGCTTAGATCTCTTGGCGCAATAATTGAACTTAGATAGATTAAAACCCAGAAATAAGTTCGATTAACTCGCGTGTAATTTTTGCCTGACGAAGCTTGTTGAAGGTAAGTTTCATGCTTTTGAGTAGATTTTCAGCGCTACGAGTTGCACTATCCATAGAAAGAAAGCGGGCTGATTGTTCAGAAAGCATTGAATTCGTTAACACCAGCAAAATGTTTGTTTTGAGCAAAATTTGAAACATGCATTTTGTGACAGACTGGCGATCTTGAGTCCATTGATATTCATCAAGGACTATTTTATTTTCTAAGTCGCATGGATCTGGTTGAATCGGAATTAAGATTGTTGTTTGGGCTTCTTGCACAAAAAACGATTTTGGATTACTCGATAGGCATATAATTGAGTCATAGTTTTTATGAATGAAGCTTATTTTTTCGTACAAATCTTGAGCGATTTTTTCAAGTTTGTTTGGCAGAACTTTATCAAATTCTACCAGGGGCAAAATGTGCCGTTGTTGCAGGTATCCAGTCGCTTTTTTCCCTACGCTGATGACATGGCTGTTTTCCAAAGCCTCTGGAGTTAAATGCTGGTTAAAATAGTTAAACATAGAGCTATTAAAGTTACCACACAGGCCTTTTTCTGAAGCAAATATAATAAATAAATTTTTATGCTTTGCGTTGTGTTGATCTTCTGACTCGTGCGTACCTTGTTTTAGGGCGCACAGCATTGGCTTTACTTCGTTTCTAAATCGCTGCAGGCTGTCTGATTGCTTTTTGAGCTTTGAGTGTGATGACATAGAAATTAAGCGCATTGTTTGCGTTATTTTTTTAATTGAAGCAATTGCATTAATTCTTTGCTTTAGTTGAATCAGTTGTGACATCGTTTTTTCTTTTATTAACTATGTTTTTTAGGTAGTTCTTCTCTTTTCTATGTCTTTAGATATCCTACGCTGATCTTTTTGACAGGACAAGTTTTTTACAAAAAAAAGGCCAAGCGGTAAATGCTTGGCCTTTTTCAAACCTTGAACAGACTTTTTTTAAGTAAAATTATTTTTTAGATTCTTGAGCTGTGTGATGAGCGCATTTTTTATCGCCCAACTCTTTAGCTGCTTTTTCTAGGTCTGATCTGTAAAGGTAACCTTGGGCGCATAGAGATTCTTCAAGGAACTCTTCTATGCTTCGGCCAGCAAGATATTTTTCGAATACTTCTTTATATTCTTTTGGAGCGCTTTGAATAGCCGCTTTAAATGCAGCTGCTTGTTTTTCAAACATATCTGTTTTGCGCTTTACTTCTTCTGCTATGCAGCATGCACAATTTGTTGCAATCATAGCTTGTGTGTCAGCTCTATTTTCAATCAGCTTTGTGTACTTGCTGTTCAAATAGAAAAATGTGGATATGCAGACCATTACACTTAAGCTTTTTCGCAAAGTAACAATGTTTAATTTATTCATTGCTTGATATGTTGCTATTCCAGATAAGATGCTGATTGGCTTTAAAAGGCCTTTTGTTGCAGTGTCATGATGTTTTACGTGAGTAGCTTCATGAAGAAGTGTAAATCGTTGTGCGCCATAAGACATATTATCAAACATATCTTCGTTTATGTATATCGCGTTAGATTCAGCAATTGCAACAAACTTTTGTCCGAATTTAGAGCTTGGAGAAAATTTAAGTATTGGCAAAATTCGATCTGGCGAAATACCTACAGCTTTTTGAGCTTCTAGGCCCATGTCTTGATACTTTTGAGATGCCGGCTCGTAGCCATATCCATAATAGCTGTTAATGATAGCATCAATTTTAGTTTGTATGTGCTTTGAGTAAGCGTTCATAGCTCTTGAAAGATTGATTTTTTCAATTAAAGATTGTTCTTGCGGGCAGGTTTGAGAGCAAAAAGCCGCAAGAGTTATTGTTAGCAATGATTTTTTCATATGAAATCCCCCATGGATTTTAGGTTTATAAAAGTTAGATTATTTTGTTTGGCAATTTTTTTGATTTAGGCCTGATTTATTCATCCAGTAGTATGTCCAAAGTCCAATGGTTATGCCTATAAAGCATTTGTAGGCGAATGATGATTCTGTTGGAAATATGCCTAGTGGTTTGATAATTAAAGAAAGCAGGTACAACGCAAGTATTGTAACTATTCTGACAATAATATGTATGCATTTAGTCCAAGAGCTTTGATTAAAAACACATGTAATTAAGGCTGATAAAATTGGAATGAAAAAGGTTAAGAGCATTATTTGTAGAAACATAAAAAACTCCAATGAATTGTTGGCTGTTTGCAAAAATTAAAAAATGATATCAATATTAATCTAATTGTTTAAGTTTTTTAGGATTCCTTTTTTATAAAGGATGTGTTTTGCGATATTTTGATCAGAAATTCCAGGAACTATTTTATAAGGATAGATTAAAGTTCCTTCACTTGTGATCGTAGCATCTTGCGTTTTGTAGTTTGTAAACAATTTAAGGGCTTCAAGGTTTGTCAGCTGTGGAAAGTGGGTTGCAAGAATACACATGCTGTGAGGCATTGATCCAAGGCTTTGTGCAAATTCAAACGATGCTTGTGATGCAAAATCTGCTCGGGTTCCGGTAAAAATTTCATCAAGAATTGATAAACATTTTTGTCCTGGCAGGCATGATTTAATTGAGTTTTGTAATTTTTCTGCTCGGTTTGCTTGCGCCATAAACAATGACTCGTTTTCAGCAAGGTTTGTAGTGATGTCTAGGTAGGTATGAAGCTTTGCAAACGGTGTGCAAGTCATGCTTTGGCATGGAGCAATTCCAAGGGATTGTGCCATGATTTGTCCGATCATGATAGCGCTCAGGGATGTTGTTTTTCCACCAGCATTTGCACCAGTAACAATTGCATTTACAGCTCCATGTCTGCCACCAAGAAACATAGAATTTGTTATAGCTTTGTCTGCTTGTAGCATTGGATGCCAAAAATTAATGCTACAAAGTTCTGGTAGATTTGATTGAATCCATTTTGGTTGGCAAAACTCTACAGCCCCAAAAGAATTATTGTTTTTTTGATTTAATATTTTAACGATGCAAAGTTGAGCATCGATATTTCCAAAGGCTTCTAAAAATGGAACAAGTTCATCTTTGATTTCTAAAAATTCAATGTGCGCTTGTTCTATTTTTCCTTGCCATGAAAAGTAATAACTTGGTTTTCCTTTAAATGAAGATGTGTTTAAAATCTCTAAAAAAGCTTTAAGTTTTGCAGAGATTTTAACTTCTTTATAGTCACCATCGCTTGCTTGGTACGTTTTATAGCTAGCCAATGCTTTAATTTGATCAAAATGCACAAATAGATTTTTAATTTCGGGATGCTTATCTACCGCAGAGCTTATTTTTTGAGCGACTTGAAAGATATCGCTTAGCCCAATTAAAAGTTGTTGCTTTTCATAGGCGCTGTCAAAATCTTTTTTTACAGATTGCTGTAAAAGGTAAAGATTAAACATATGTCCGGCTATTTGGACAACAGATTGAGATTGTCCAAAGCTTGATAATTTTGGATAATTTGCTGGATCAGGAGCTAGGGTAACTGTTTTTCCATCCACAACTATTGTTTTTTGGGTTCCATACCAAATCTCATAGCCATTCATGAGGCCGATTTTGTTTTCTTTGCATACTTTGTCAAAGTTATATACATAATATGATGCAGCCATGCATACAGTGACAGCGGCAACAAGCTTCATTCGTTGCTGCCATTCGTTCCATCCAGTCATGCCAATTTGTCTTGCTTTTGGCCAATATTTATGTGATTTAATATTTTTTTCCATGGATGCTTTTGATAGATAGGATCGCTTTTCTTGCATAGAAGTTTTGGGTTTAGCCTCACCTAGAATGCTTAAGCCGGATGCTGTTTGTTTTGGATAAAAATGGAATAATATCTTAGATTCTATTTCCAGAAGGCTTTTTATCTGTTGATCTAAGGTGTTAAATAAATCTTGGTTTTCTTGTAAAAAAGTAGTGAGCCTTTGACGGTCTTTTAATGTTTGTATGTTGTCTGTGAGCTCTGTGAAGTTTTTTGCAAAAACTAGGTATCCAAAAAAGAGATTGGTTTGTGCAAGCTTTGGAACTACGTGGGAAAAAACATGTAGGCTGTCTAGGGTTTGAAGTAGTTCTGCGTTAACTTCATCTTGCATCATTCCACTTTGTGACAAGGCGTTACAGGTGCAAATCTGTAAAATTTGTTGATTGCTTGGATTTGTGTTGATAACATTGCTTGCCATACGGGGCGCAATTTGCGACCAAAGGCCATTTGGCTGTACGGTTGGCGTAGTGATAAAAAGACCAAGGCAGAAATTGAGCAGAAACAACCGAGTTGTTTTAGAAAGAAAGAACATAAAAAGACCCCCAAGAAGACAGAATAAACACTTTTGTAAAAGCTTTTTTTGTAAAAGCTGATATAAGTAAATAATGCCAGATTTTAACAATATTGGCAAGCGCGACAATGAAGAAAAGTGTAAAAAACATGATTAAAAATATGGCTATAGCGCCAAAAGTATGATTATAGTAATCGATGCATACAATTATATAAAATCAGTTACGGGTCAAAAATTTATTGATGATCGAGCTTCTCAAAAGTGGATAGAGACTTTTAAGCATTATGTCGGGGTAAGACATAATCCGATCATCCTAATTTTTGATGCTGGGCCTGGATACTTTCCATCAACTGTTCGGTGTGGTGGCGTGACAGTGTTGTATTCTGGTCAACAAAGAACTGCAGACGATCTTATCAAAGATTGGCTCAGGGCGCATCCAGGGGCAGACGCTTTGCTTGTCAGTTCTGATCGAGAGTTGTGTCACAGCGCAGACGATGCAAATGTTGCATCGATTGGATCCTATGATTTTTACAAGATTTTTAATCATGTTATGCAAGTTGAAAAAGAAAACGAGCAAAATGTCGCTCAAGAAATTTATAAAATGATTGATAATAAATTAGTCGACAAGTCGAGTACCCCTTTGAGCGATTTAGATAGGCTTATGGAGCAAGCAAGCCGTGTTTTGGTTAAAGGAGGTTTGCAAAAAGATCACCATGAAGGGTCTCCTCGTGCTCGGGGTGGAAAAAAAGCTTCAAAGCCAGACAAGCAGATAATGCGCAAAATAGATAAAATTTGATAGACAAAATGAATGAAAAATTAAAATGAAAAAAAGCATACAGTATAATATTGATAATATTGAGCAAGTCATTAGGGCTTTTGCCTTGGACGTTGACAAGGTTCCCGTGGTGACACTCACTGGCGGCCTTGGCGCAGGCAAGACAACCATCGTAGGGTCGCTTTTAAGGCATTGGGGTGTTGGTGAGCCTGTATCGAGCCCAACGTTTGCCTACGTAAATATTTACGAGCTTTGTGATGGTCGTATTGCTTACCATTTTGATTTGTATCGGTTGAAAAATTTGTCAGAGTTTGAAGCAGCAGGTTTTTTTGAATATTTAGATCAGCCAAACAGTGTGGTTCTAATCGAGTGGCCACAGATAGTTGAGTCAGCGCTTTTGGGTAATGTTTGCAGGGTTTATTTAGAAGTCCTTGGTTCAAAAGAAAGATTGATAACGTATGAAATTGAAAATAAGAACGGGTAAATAGATGGGTTGCTGTAAAAAAAACAATGGAAAATGTCAGGGGTCAAAAGAGACTGCCGATTATTTGGTTTGTACCTGTATGGGCGTGATGCGCTCAGAGATTATTGAGGCCATAGATCTAGGAAGCCAGACATTTGAAGAGCTTTCGCAAAAGCTTGGTGTTGGTACTGGATGTAGTTCTTGTGTTCAAGAGGTCAAAGATCTTTTAAGGGATAAGCTGGATGGTGGCTGCTCAAGGTCGTAAAATAATCAGTTGCAAAGTCTTGAATATGTAAGTAAAATAAAAATGTTTTATGTCTGATTATTTTTAAAATAGATCAGAAATTTGAAAAAACATACGATCTTGATTGTATCTATCGCAAAAATGTAAAACTATTTAAACTCTTTTATTAAAGATTTTTAAAGTTTTCGTTGATAAGTTTTAAAAAATACTTACGATATCTATATCGGATTATGAATTTTTAAAAAAATCCTTTGAAATCTTATAGAAAAAATATATCTTAGGCGAGATTCCCGAGTGGCCAAAGGGGACGGACTGTAAATCCGTTGGCTCTGCCTTCGAAGGTTCGAATCCTTCTCTCGCCACCAGGTTACAAAGTCTTAGATTAAGATCTTGGATCTTGACTTAAGATACTGTGTGCGGGAATAGCTCAATTGGTAGAGCGACAGCCTTCCAAGCTGTAGGTTGCGGGTTCGAGTCCCGTTTCCCGCTCCATCTTCCTAAAGATATTTGAAATAAAAATAATAAGCTGGCGTAGCTCAATGGTAGAGCAACTGATTTGTAATCAGTAGGTTGCAGGTTCAAGTCCAGCCGCCAGCTCCATTTTTTTGCTCTATTTTTTTTATATGAGTCCTTGCAAATTGTAGTTGTTTTTTTCTGCTTTTTGCTTTACAATTAAGAAATAAATGAATGTACGTGTGTGCGTATGTTTATGCCCACGTAGCTCAGTGGTAGAGCACTTCCTTGGTAAGGGAGAGGTCATCGGTTCAAATCCGATCGCGGGCTCCATAAAAGATAGGTGAGTTGGCAAATGAAGTGGCCACGTTGGGCTCTGTCATTGAAATAGGTCAGTAGCTCCAATGGTAGAGCAGCAGACTCCAAATCTGCGTGTTGGGGGTTCGAGTCCCTCCTGGCCTGCCATAAAATTGTTTTTGTAAGGTCGGTAAGGTTTAAAACATGAAAAATCTAAACACGTTTTTTGGTGAAGTACGCGTCGAGTTATCAAAGGTCGTTTGGCCATCTCGAAGTGAGTTTTTAGGGGCGGTCGTCGTTGTTTTAATAACTATGGTCGCATTCGCGATATTTTTAGGTCTTATAAATTATGTTTTCTATACTGGCATATTAAGAATTTTCCAGTTTCTTGTATTTGGTCGTTAATAGGGTGGTCCGGTAAGGTTGTTGGTTATGAAACGTTGGTATGTAGTCCAAGTCTATGCAGGTTACGAAGCTAAGATCAAAGCTGATCTTGAGCGTCGTATTCAAGAATCTCCTTTGTGTGAAAAGTTTGGTGGTGTTCATTTTCCTTCTGCGAAAATGAAGCAAGTTTTTAGCTCAAGCGGAGAAGAAGATCAGCAATTGTTTCCAGGCTACATGCTTGTTGAGGCGGATCTGTCTCCTGAGGTTATGCAAATCGTTCTCGAGGTTCCTCGGGTTTTAAGGTTTCTTGGTGGTAGAACACCGGTTCCTCTTTCTCAAAAAGAAGTTGATCGTATTTTTGAAACAGTTAAAGGCGGTGTCGTCTTGTCTGCGGATAAAGATGGATTAATGGTTGATAGTGAAGTTTCAATTTCAGAAGGCCCGTTTTCGGGGTTTGTTGGAGTGGTTGAAAAAGTTGATGCTGAAAATGATCGTATTACGGTTATGGTTAGTATCTTTGGAAGAATGACTCCAGTCGAATTGAATTTTAATCAGGTAAAAAAATAATACATAATTAATGGTGTAATGCTTATGGCAAAAAATCTTGGAAATATTAAATCGAAGCTAAAGCTTCTTATCAAGGGTGCTGCAGCAACGCCTGCTCCACCAGTTGGGTCTGCTCTTGGTCAACATGGTGTTAACATCATGGAATTCTGTAAGCAATTCAATGCTAAAACAGCCGATCGTAAAGGCGAAACAGTTCCAGTTGTTATTACTGTTTTTAAAGACAAAACGTTTACGTTTGTTCTGAAAACACCTCCTACAACTGAGTTGATTTTCAAAAAAATAAACATTCAAAAGGGATCTGCTCGTCCAAACGATAATAAGGTGGGTAAGATATCGATGAGTGATGTGGTAGAAATTGCAAAAATTAAACTTCCAGATCTTAATACTCGTAGCTTAGATGGCGCAATTAAAATTGTTGCTGGTTCTGCTCGCAGTATTGGTGTTGAGGTTATTTAAGGGTTAAGGATTTTTACTATGATTAAGCATGGAAAAAGCTATCGTAAGGCGAAAGATACTTTAAGCAAGTTGGCTGCTTTGCCTGGCAAAAGTGCGCTACAAAAAGTTAAAGAGTTATCATTTGTAAAGTTTGATGAATCTGTTGATGTTTCTGTCAATTTGGGAATTGATGCTTCTAAAGGTGAACAAGTTGTTCGCGGAAGTGTTGTTTTACCACATGGAACAGGAAAAAAAACTAGAGTTCTTGTTTTTGCTGAAGGCGTTAAAGCTGATCAAGCAAGAGCTGCTGGTGCAGATTACGTAGGTTTTGAAGATTTGGTTGAAAAAATTATCGGTGGTTGGATTGATTTCGAATACACTGTTGCAACTCCTGATCTTATGCCTCGTCTTGGTAAGCTTGCAAAAGTTCTCGGGCCAAAAGGTTTATTACCAAATAAAAAATTAGGTACCGTTGATGAAGACGTTGCTTCTGTTGTAAAAGAATTGAAAAAAGGTAAATCTTTCTTCAAAAATGATAAATATGGATTAGTCCATTTTTCTATCGGAAAAGTTTCTTTTAGTGCTGATGTGTTGCATGACAACATGAATGAGTTCTTGAAGGTTTTAGGATCTTCAAAGCCATCATCTTCTAAAGGAAAGTTTATTCGTAAAATTACCGTTTCTTCTACAATGGGTGTTGGTGTTAGTGTCGATGTGGATAATTTTTAGTAAGATAACTCGATAAGAAGGTATAAAAATGAATCGACATCAAAAAGAGAATTTGATACAGGGGCTAAGTGAGAAGTTTACGGTTAGTGAAGCCGCTTTTATTGTAAAGTATCAAGGACTATCGGTTCCTGAGCTGCAAGAATTGCGATTTAAATTAGAAGTAAAAAACGGTGTATTTAAAGTTGCAAAAAATCGTCTTATGAAATTGGCGATGAGCAAGGAAGCTGAAAGCTTGGGTATGTTGTCTTTAATGAAGGGCCAAACTGGGCTTGTCTTTGTTAAATCTGATTATACAGGCGTTGCAAAAGTTCTTGCTGATTTTGCAAAAAAACATGAAGAGTTTGTAATTGTTGCTGGCTGTTGCGAGTCACAATTATTTGATGGTGTAGCGGTCGCTAAAAAGCTTGCATTAATTCCTTCAAAAGAAATTTTGTTGGCGCAACTTTGTGGTGTATTGAATGCTCCTGTTGCACAGTTTGTTTGGGTTCTATCGCAAGTGTTGGCTCAAAAAATTGGTCCTGTTGCTGAGCCTGTGGAAGAAGCTGCGCAAGAAGTTGTGGCAGAATCAACAGAAGAACAGCAGTAATTGCTGAAAAAAGAAGTTTATAGTGTTGTATTTGTTTTAAAAATAGTTTGTTTAATTTTCTTTGGAGACATCCATGTCAAAAAATTTCGATTCAATCATTGAGTCAGTTGAAAAAATGTCTGTTTTAGATCTTTCTGAGCTAGTAAAAGCTTTAGAAGAAAAGTTTGGTGTTTCTGCGGCGTCAATGTCAGCTCCTGCTGCTGGTGCTGGTGAAGTAGAAGCTGCGGCTCCTGCTCAAGAAAAATCAGAATATAAAGTTATCTTAAAAGATTTTGGTGCTGATAAAATTGCAGTTATCAAAGCTGTTCGTCAAGTTGTAACTTTGGGTCTTGGTGAAGCTAAGAAATTAGTTGAGAGCGCTCCTGTTACAGTTATTGAAGCGGCTTCAAAAGATGATGCTAAAAAAGCAAAAGAATTATTAGAAGGTGCTGGCGCTAAAGTAGAATTGGCGTAAGACCAACTTTTGGTGAGTATGTACAATTGAAAGCGGCTGTTACTTTGTGTGGTTTATTCGATAAGGAGGAGCATGATATCTTGCTCGACCGTTGATAATTTTGTTTTACGAAAATCTTTTAGAAAAAGTAAATCACTTGTTCCTGTTCCAAATCTGATTGAAGTTCAATCAGATTCGTTCAATGAATTTGTCCAACTTGATTTTTTGCCAGAAGAGCGAAAAAACATAGGGCTTGAAAAAGCCTTTAGGGATATATTTCCAATTGAATGTGGCCCAAAAATCTCACTTGATTATGTGAGTTATGAGCTGGGTACATGGGCATGCTCTTGTGGTGGACTTGCTGGAATAACAAATCGATACACGTGGAAAGATTCAGTAACTGGAAAAATGGGATGTTCCCGTTTAGACAGAAGCTCGAAAACTAAGCGTTATATCGTTTGTGCGACCTGTCATTCTCGCGTTGAGCTGAGCATACCTTTTTCTGTACAAGATTGTCGTGATAGTGAAAAAACATTCGCATTCACGCTTAAAGTTAAAGTTCAGCTTATTACTTGGGATATTGACGAACAGGAAAACAAAACAATTCATGACATTAAAGAACAGGATGTATATTTTACAGATGTTCCAGTCATGGTTGATTCGTATGAACGTAATGGTCAATATCGATTAGGTAGTCAGGGAACTTTTGTCATTAATGGTGTTGATCGTGTAGTTGTAAGTCAGTTGCATAAATCTTCTGGTGTTGTTTTTTCAAAAAGCAAAAAAACTAAAGATTTACGTGGCCGACCTTATTATTTTGCGCGTATTATTCCAATGCGTGGTTCTTGGTTAGATTTTGAATTTGACACAAGTGATTGTTTATACGTCAGAATCGATAAAAAAAAGAAAGTCCTTGTGACTGCATTCTTGCAGGCGCTTGGAATTTCTCGCGAAGAAATTCTACCGAAATTTTATGATGCTGATATTATTCATGCTGATAATGGAATCTTTTATAAAAAACTTGATGCAAATTTAATTGGTTTGCAAATAGTAAAAGATATGTTGCCTGCAGGTATTGAGGCTGATTTCGTCGGTACAAAAGTAACAGAAGAAACGCTTAAAAGTCTTACAGATTTAGGAATAGATAGAGTTATAACTCCATCTATTTTGTTATTGCATAAAGTTGCTCGTACAGACATTGTTGACCCTTCAACTGGGGAAATTATTGTTGAGCAAGGCGAAGCTTTAACAGAAGATTCATTCCTAGAGCTCGCAAAACATAAAAACATTGTTTTAGATTTAGTTAATTCTCATGGATATACATTCCAGCCAACGATTGCAACGAGTTTATCTAATGATTCATGTAAATCACGTGAAGATGCATTGCATGAACTTCATGCAAAAGTTTGGCCTGGCGATGTTCCTTCTATCGTTGAAGTAAAAGATCGTCTTGATCGTCAATTTTTCTCTGGCAGTTATTACGACTTAGCGCAAGTTGGTCGTGTTCGTATGAATTCAAAGTTGGGTCTTTCTATTTCAAAAGAAGTAACAACCCTAACGCTTGAAGACATTTTAGCAACAATTAAATATTTAATTGATTTGCGCGAACGTGGTCTTGGTGAGCTTGATGATATTGATCACTTGGGTAATAGACGCGTGCGTCTTGTGGGTGAATTGCTTGGTAATCAAGTTTATTCAGCTCTTTCTCGCATTGAAAGAATTGCAAAAGAGCGATTCAGAATGCAAGAAGCGCACAATGCTTTAATGCCTCAAGATTTTTTAAATATTAAGCCGCTAAGCGCTGTTTTAAGAGAATTCTTTGGATCAAGTCAATTGTCACAATTTATGGATCAAACAAATCCGCTTGCGGAATTGGCTCATAAACGAAGACTGTCAGCCCTCGGGCCCGGCGGTGTGATGAAAGATCGAGCAACATATGAAGTTCGTGACGTTCACAACTCTCACTATGGAAGAATTTGCCCAATTGAGACTCCAGAGGGTCAAACAATTGGTCTTATTTCTTCACTTGCAACGTATGCAATGGTGAACGATCTTGGTTTCATTGAGTCTTCATACCGTCCTGTTAAAAACGGGAAAATTGAAGATGAAGTTGTTTTCTTAGACGCATTTGAAGAATCGTCATTGTATATTGCACAGGCAGATGCTGCTGATGAAGAAGGTAAGCGCCTTGTTGATGATAAAGTTATCGCAAGACACGCTGGGAACTTTATCTTAGTTGATGCAAAACAAATTAATGCTATTGATTTGTCTCCTCAACAATTAGTATCTGTTGCTGCAGCATTAATTCCTTTCTTGGAACATGATGATGCCAGTCGTGCGCTTATGGGTGCAAACATGCAACGTCAAGCAGTGCCTTTGATTTTACCACAGGCTCCTTTAGTTGGAACTGGTATGGAATCAGAAGTTGCTAGATCATCTGGTGCAGCAATCATTGCTGAGCGCTCTGGTGTTGTAAGGTATGTATCTTCTGATGAAATTATTGTTGCCTCAGCTGAAACTGATTTTTCTGATGAAGAGTCATGGGTTGATAAAGGCATTCAAACATATCGTTTGAAAAAATTTAACCGTTCAAGTTATAGCACATGGATTCATCAACGGCCTATTGTTAAAGTTGGAGATAATGTTTGCAAGGGTGAATACCTTACAGATGGTACTTCTTTAACAGATGGAGAGCTTGCGCTTGGAGCAAACTTAACCGTGGCATTTATGCCGTGGCGTGGTTACAATTTTGAGGATGCTATAGTCTTAAGTCAACGTCTTGTAGTTGATAACGTGCTTACGTCAATCTCTATTGATGAATTCACTGTTGAAGCTCGAGATACTAAGCTTGGGCCTGAAGAGATCACTCGAGATATTCCAAATGTCAGCGAAAAAGCTTTAGCTCCGCTTGATGAATACGGTATTATCCAATTGGGTTCTCGCGTTGTTCCTGGTGATATTTTAGTTGGAAAAGTAACTTTAAAAGGTGACGTACAATATTCTCCTGAAGAGAAATTGTTGCGTGCTATCTTTGGTGAGAAATCTCGTGAAGTAAGAGATACTTCGCTTAGAGTACCACCTGGAGTTGAAGGTACTGTTTCTGATATTAAAATATTTTCTCGTAGCGGTGCTCGAAAAGATAAGCGCTATAAAGAAGATGCAACGGTCAAAGTTGAAAAACTTGAACGTAGTTTAGAAAAATTGATTTCTGCGCTGTTAGAGTCAGTTAAAACTAAAATGGCTGATTTACTACATGATCAAAAACCGGTTGGTAAAGTTTCTAAAGATTTAGTAACAAAAGACCTTTTTGATCGTGAAAAATTGTTAGCTGCAGATATGGAAACGATCTTTACCTTAAAATGTAAAGAATCGGATAACATGGAAAGTTTTGAAAGAGTAAAATCTTCTTATGAAACTAAGCTTGCAATCTTAAAAAGCATGACAGAAGAAAAAATTGCATTCTATAAAAAGGGTGATGATTTACCGTCTGGTGTTATTAAGGTTATTAAGGTTTACATTACTTCAAAAAGACCAATATCTGTCGGTGATAAAATTGCTGGACGACACGGTAACAAAGGGATTATTTCTAATATTTTACCTCGCGAAGATATGCCTTATTTAGATAATGGACAATCTGTGGACATTATTTTAAATCCTCTAGGTGTGCCTTCTCGTATGAACGTTGGACAAATCTTAGAAACCGTGCTCGGATATGCTGGTAAAAAACTAGGCGTGATGCTTCAAGAATTAGTAGAGCAAAAATCTTACGATCTTGTTAAGGCATCATTAGAAAAAATCTACGGCAAAGAAATTGTAAAAGAAATTGAATCTTGTCATAAGCAAGATGGAATCATGGAATTTGCACAAAAAACTGCTCGTCAGGGTGTTCATTTTGAAATTCCTATTTTCCAAGGACCTGACTTTGAAGCTGAGATTCAACCACTTCTTGTAGAGTGTGGATTGTCGCAAGGTGGAACATATAAAATTAGAGATGGTAGAACTGGTGATCATTTTGATCAACCTGTGACTATCGGAACAATTTATATGATGAAACTGAACCATATGGTTGATGATAAACTGCACGCTCGTTCTGTTGGTCCATACTCGTTGATTACGCAACAACCTCTTGGTGGTAAAGCTAATTTCGGGGGACAACGGTTCGGAGAAATGGAAGGCTGGGCTCTTGAGGCATACGGTGCTGCTTATACGTTCCAAGAAATGTTAACATACAAATCTGATGACGTTATTGGTAGACACAAAGTGTATGAAACAATTGTTCGTGGTACTGATATCCCAGATCCTGGAATACCAGAGTCATTTAACGTTTTGGTTAAAGAACTTCAAAGCTTAGGCTTGCAAATTGATTTATTTAAAGCTGGAAGGGAGGAATTAGGTGTCTAATCAAATTTTACAAAGATTTAGAGAATATGTTCAGCCTTCTCAATTTAATGCAATTAAATTACGGCTTGCTTCTCCAGAAAAGATAAAAGCTTTATCTTATGGTGAAGTGAAAAAAATTGAAACAATCAATTACAGAACTCTAAAGCCAGAAAAAGATGGTTTGTTTTGTGCTAGAATTTTCGGTCCTCAAAAGGATTGGGAATGTAATTGTGGTAAATATAAACGGATGAAGCACCGTGGTGTTACGTGTGAAAAGTGTGGCGTTGAAGTTATTCAATGTCGCGTTCGCCGTGAACGAATGGGGCATATTGAGCTTGTTTCTCCGGTTTGTCACATTTGGTACCTTAAGGGCACTCCGAGCTACCTCAGCTTTATTTTAGATATTTCAGTAAAAGATTTAGAGCGAATTGTTTATTTTGATTCATATTTAGTGATTCATCAGGGTAATTCGCCTTACTCTCGCAAAACATTGATTTCTTCTACTGATTATGAAGAATACTTGATTAATCATCCTGATGATCTTGGCTTTAAGGCTGACAGTGGAGCTCAAGCAGTAAAAGAAGTATTACAACTTATGGATTTGGGTGCTGAAATAGCATACCTACATGAATTATATTCTAATTCAACTTCTGTTGCAGCAAAACACAAAATGATGCGTCGTATAAAAATATTGTCGGCGTTAAAAAGTGCTTCGCTTCGTCCTGAGTGGATGATTATGGATATACTTCCTGTATTGCCACCAGATTTAAGACCGCTTGTGCCTATTGAAGGTGGACGTTTTGCTAGTTCAGATTTGAACGAATTATATCGTCGAGTGCTGAATAGAAACGTTCGTTTGCAAAGATTGTTAGAGATTGAAGCTCCAAGCGTTATCATTAAAAATGAAAAACGTATGCTCCAAGAAGCTGTTGATTCTTTGATTGACAATGGTCGTCGAGGTCAACCAGTTCGTGGATCAAATAAACGTCCTTTGAAATCACTAAGCGAAATGCTTCGTGGTAAACAAGGTCGGTTCCGTCAAAACTTACTTGGTAAACGTGTTGATTACTCAGCTCGTTCTGTGATCGTTGTTGATCCAGAAATGAAAATGAGTCAATGTGGACTTCCTAAAGTTATGGCTCTTGAGCTATTTAAATCGCACGTTTATGCAGAATTGCTACGTTGCGAAATAGCTTCAAACTTGCGTATTGCTAAAAAAATGGTTGAAGAAGCGACAACTGAAGTTTGGGATGCTCTTGATACTGTTGTAAAAGGAAAAGTTGTACTTCTAAACCGTGCACCAACATTGCACCGCTTAGGTATTCAAGCTTTTTATCCAATATTGGTTAATGGTAAAGCGATTAAAATTCATCCATTGGTTTGTAGTGCATTCAACGCGGATTTTGACGGTGATACGATGTCTGTGCATTTGCCATTAAGTTGCAAGGCACAAAAAGAGTCTGAAAGATTAGTTCTTTCTACAAGAAGTCTACTTTCTCCTTCAAACGGTCAACCAATTGCACTTCCGTCTCAAGAGATGGTTATTGGACTTTACTACATGACTAAATCTCGTAGATTTGCTCGTGGAGAAGGCACGGTATTTTCAAGTGAAAAAGAAGTTCTTGCAGCTTACAGTTGTGGATCAATTGATTTGCATGCTGGGATTACTTTAAGATTGAAAACTGGTGAAATGGCAGAAACTACAGTAGGACGGTCAATTTTATATGACGTTCTTCCTGATGGCGCTGACTTTACACTCGTTAATCGTTTGCTTAGAAAAAGTGATATTGGACGTTTAGTTGAACATATTTATTATAAATTTGGTTCTGATCGAACAGTACAATTTTTAGAAAAAATAAAAGAACTTGGTTTTAGTTATGCAACATTGGGTGGAATATCTTTCCCAATGGAAGGCTTAATTGAACCAAAAAGTAAAAAAACAGCTATCGCTGATGCAGAGAAAAAAGTTACTAAGATTGAAGCATTGTTTAAGAGCGGAGCTATTACAAATGGTGAGCGCGAAAACAAAGTAGTTAGTCTTTGGCATCATACAGCAGCTTCAATTGCTCGAGAAATGTATCAGCAATATGAAGAGTATGATAATCAAGCGTATGAAAATATCGATAAAGACTTCAAATGGTTTAATCCTATTTTCATGTCAATTGACTCTGGAGCGCGTGGTACAAAAGAACAGATTAAACAGCTGGTTGCTATGAGAGGTTTGATGTCTAAGCCGTCAGGCGACGTTATCGAAACTCCAGTTAAAAGTAACTTTAAAAGTGGTTTAAACGTTTTTGAGTACTTTATTTCAACACACGGAGCCCGAAAAGGTCAAGCCGATACTGCGTTGAAAACAGCAAACTCTGGTTATTTGACTAGACGTTTAGTTGACGTTGCTCAAGATGTAGTTGTGACTATGGATGATTGTGGAACCTTGGGTCATGTTTCCTTAGAAGATTTGAAAGAATCAGGTAAAATTATTTACGCGTTAATAAAACGTTTAAATGGTCGTGTGCTTGTTTCAGACTTGAAAGATAGCTTGACTGGTGAAGTTCTCTTGAAACGTGGTCAATTAATTACAAGAGATGAACTTATTTCACTCAAAGACGCTTATGTACTTAAAGCATCTGTGCGATCAGTTTTATCATGTCAGGTAAAACGTGGCATTTGTGCTCAGTGTTATGGAATGGATTTATCAACAGGTAAATTGATAGAAGTTGGTGTTGCTGTCGGTGTGATCGCAGCTCAATCGATTGGTGAACCTGGAACACAGCTAACCATGAGAACCTTCCATATCGGGGGTACTGCGAGTTTTGCGGAACAAGCAATGTACCTGTCAAAATATGCAGGACGAATTGAATTCCATGATATTAGAACGGTTGTTGATCGTGATGGTCAAGATATCGTTGTGAGTCGTAAGGGTTGTGTAAGAATTCTTTCAGAAAACGGACGAGAACTTCAAGAGGTTCAAGTTTCATATGGCGCAACACTCTTGGTAAAACAAGGGCAAGAAATTAAAGCGGATACTGAGATTGTTAAATTAGATCCGCACAACGATGTCATCATTGGTGAAAAAGAAGGTTATATTGAATATATTGATTTAATCAATAATATTACGAGCCAAGAAAAGATCGATGAAGCATCGCAAAAATCATTGCGCTATATTTTAGAATTTAAATCGGATAAATATCAACCAGCTCTTGCAATTGTAAACAAAGATGAAGATGCTCGCTTGCAGTATTATTTACCGCATGGATCATATTTACTTGTTTCTGATAAGCAAAAAGTGGAAATTGGTGATGTGCTTGTTAAAATTCCAAAAGAAGTTACTAAAACGCGTGATATTACTGGAGGTTTACCTCGAGTATCTGAAATATTTGAAGCTCGTATCTCAAAAGATGCGGCAATTATTTCTGACATTGACGGTGAAGTAGCTTTTGGTGGTCTGCATCGTGGACATCGTAAAGTATCTGTAACTTCTGGTGAAAACTCGATTAACTATTTAGTACCAAGAGATCGTCAATTGATTGTTGCTGAAGGTGAAAAAGTCAAAGCTGGTGACTCGTTAACTAATGGATTACCAGTACTTCAAGATGTTTTAAGAATCTTGGGGCCAGACGTTTTACAAACTTATATTGTGAACAAAATTCAAGAAATCTATCGCTTACAAGGTGTAGATATTGATGATCGTCACATTGAAGTTATTGCAAAACAGATGCTGAGAAAAGTTCGTGTTGTATTGCCAGGTGAATCTGATTTCTTAATCGGTGATCTTGTTGATAAAGTACAATTTAAAGCAGTAAACAATGCGCTTCGAGCAGAAGGTAAAGCTGCTGCGGTTGCCCGTCCAGTATTGATGGGTATAACAATGGCATCTTTAGGAACTGAAAGCGTATTTTCAGCAGCATCTTTCCAAGAAACAACTCGTATCTTGTCAGAAGCCGCTGTATATGGAACTGTTGATAATTTATACGGACTTAAAGAAAATATTATTGTAGGAAAATTAATTCCTGCTGGAACCGGTGTTGCTTCCTTTAGGGAGAAATACTTGGGTGATGTTTGTGCATAAATAGAAACATCAGGCGCGTAGCTCAGTGGTAGAGCACTGCTTTGACGTAGCAGGGGTCAGCGGTTCAATCCCGCTCGCGCCTACCATGAACTTAAAAGTTTGTGGTGAGTGTGCACATAGATTTGAAAATATAAATGAGATACAAGTGTATAACCATACAATAAGGTTTTTATGTTAACACAAGAAGAAAAATTAGCTCTTATTAAAGAATTTGGCAAAAATGAACAGGATTCTGGTTCAACCGCTGTTCAAATAGCTCTCCTAACAAAAAATATGGCTGTTGTTCAAGGTCATTTGGGAGTTCATAAAAAAGACTTCAGTACACAACGTGGACTGATGCAAATGGTTAATGATAGAAAAAGACTTTTAATCTATCTACAAAAATGTGACGACGCTAGTTACAGAGATGTGATTAAACGTCTTGGAATCAGAAAATAATATATAACGATAGTGAGATAAATAGAATGGTCAAAACTTTTAAGTCCAATAGTCTTGGATACGAGGTAACGATTGGAAAATTTGCAAATCAGGCTGATGGTTCAGTTTGGTTTCGCCATAAAGATACTGTTATTTTATCAACAGCTGTTATGGCAGAAACAAAAAGCTTTCTAGGTTTTTTGCCGTTGTCTGTAGACTACAGAGAATATTTTTCAGCAGCTGGAAAAATTCCTGGTGGATACCTTAAAAGAGAAGGTCGTTCTTCAGATCACGAAGTTTTAGTCAGTCGTTTGATTGATAGATCAATTCGTCCTTTATTCCCATCCTACTTCTTTAATGAAGTACAAGTTCTTTCAACTGTGTATTCGCTTGATAAAGAAGCTTTACCAGCTCCTCTTACTTTAGTTGCTGCTTCACTTGCATTATCAATATCTCGCATACCTTTTGCGGGTCCTGTTGGTGCTGTTCAAGTAGGTCGTATCGATGGTCAATGGATTATTAATCCAACCAGAGATCAACAAGAACTTTCTGATGTTGCGTTGCTTGCAGCAGGAACAAAAGATGGTCTTTGTATGGTTGAAGGAAGTGCTGCTGGTTTATCAGAAGCTGAACTTGTGGATGCTTTATTTACTGCACATGAAACGATTAAAGAACAAGTAGCTTGGCAAGAAGAAATTTGTAAAGAAGTCGCTGTCGCTCAAAATACAACATACCAAGATGGTTTTGATTGGACTTCATGGCATAACAATGCTGTTAGTTTTTTAACATCATCAAGAATCGATGAGATTTTTAAAGTTGGTTCTGAAAAACAAGCACTTAAAGATGCGATCAAAAAAATCAAGGTAGCATTCCATGCTGAGCATGTTGGTGCACACGTTGTAGCTAAAAGCGAAGAAGAAAACAAAATTAATTATGTTTTTGACAATGTATTAAATGATGCTGTTGGCGTTGAAACATTAAAACGTAAAGTACGTGTTGATGGTAGAAACTTTACAGATATTAGAAACATTGCTACTGAAGTAAGCTTGCTTCCATCAGTGCATGGTTCTTCATTTTTCCAACGTGGTCAAACACAAGCTTTAGTTAGTGTAACTTTAGGTAGTGGAAAAGACGCACAAAGAATAGATGATCTTTTTGAAAATGAACCAATTGATATTGGATTCATGTTGCATTACAATTTCCCTCCGTTTTCTGTTGGTGAAGCTAAACCAATGCGTGGTCCTGGTCGTCGAGAAATCGGACACGGACATTTGGCTGCATCAGCAATCAAACGTGTACTTCCTGCCAAAACAGAATTTCCATATACAATCAGAATTATTTCTGATGTTTTAGAATCAAACGGTTCTAGCTCTATGGCAACAGTTTGTGGATCAACTATGGCTTTAATGGATGCCGGTGTTCCAATTACAGACATGGTTGCTGGAATAGCAATGGGACTTTTGTCTGATGATGCAGGACAATTCCAAGCGATTACTGATATCACTGGATTTGAAGATGCACTTGGATTGATGGATTTTAAAGTTGCAGGAACTGCATCTGGAATTAATGCAATTCAAATGGATATCAAATACAAAGGTGGACTTCCTCGTCAAGTTTTCGTGCAAGCTTTAGCGCAAGCTGAAAAAGCACGTTTACATATCCTTGGTGAAATGAAAAAGGTTATGACAGAGCCTAATAAAGAACTTTCTGCAAGAGTTCCTCGTATGATCTCAATTCCTATTGATCCAAACAAAGCTGGTGCAATTATTGGTTCTGGCGGAAAGATTATTAAAGAAATTATTGAGCATACTGGAACAACTATTGATATTGAAGGCTCAGATGTAAACATCTTTGGAGCGCCAGGATCAAACATTGATATGGCTGTTGCATGGGTTAAAATCTTAGCTGATCAAATAGAGCCAGGTATGGTTTTAGATGGTTACATTGCACGTTTGTCAGACTTTGGTTTGTTTGTTGATATTGCACCAGGAAAAGCTGGATTGCTTCATATCTCAAAAATATCAAGAGATAAACAACGTGAATTGGATAAATATTATAGAATTGATGACATGATTAAAGTTGTCGTTGATGATTTTGATCCTGAATCTGGAAAAATTCGTTTAGACTTTGCAAATCATAACGATAGATAGATTTTATTAGTGGGTTATAGCTTTTCCATATAAACAATAGAATGGAAACCGTACAATGGAAATAACAGAGTTTTTTGCACAAACTTCATCAGTGCTTGCAGAAAATAATTCGGTTGTTTTGTTTACTGGAAAAAGCTATAGCCCACTTTTTTTTGATCGATTATTAATTTTTATTCAAAAAAATGTCGATCAACCATTAAAAAAGATAAATCTTGAATCTGATTTATCTGAAATTCAAATTAGTTTGCACACAACCTTTTTAGGCCAAACTCAACTCTATTGGTTTGGTGATTTATCACTTATTTCTTCTAAGAAAAAAAGATCAGATTGGGTTAAATTTATTTCGACTTACAGAGGCCCGCATCGGATCGTTGGCTTTGTTGAGCAAGAAGAAATAGAGGCATCTGGTTTATCTAAAACTACTTCATTAGTCCTTATATCTATTCAAGAGAGCTATAAAAGTGATCAAATTCGAAAAATATCAATTTTATATAATGCGGTAAAGCCAGAAGTAGCGGTACTGTTTTTTACAAAGTTATATCGAATCAATAAAGAATATTCTCTCGACCAAATCTGTTTGCTGCAAGATTATGCAGGTCTTTTGGGTAAAAACATGGATAGTTTTTTTGATTCGTGGGTCGAAAAATTAGTTGTTTCTGATATTTCATTATTCTATCTAAGCCAGCTGTTTTTTGAAAAAAAAGCAGAAGAGTTTTTTGTGAAATGGTCTGCGGTTCGTCCGTATTATTCTGATCAATTTTGGACCACATTTTTTTCGGAGCAACTTTTTAAAAGTTATTTTTATGTGCAGTGGGGTGGCAGGGTTCCTGCTGACCAAAGGCAGATTTCTTTTGGCTTGCCATTTTCATTTTTAAAGCAGGATTTCAAGCTTTATACAACTTTTGAGCTGCAAGCCGCTCATCAAAAAATGTATGAAATTGATTTAGCCTTAAAATCTGGCGGTAGTCAGTATCGCCTTGATGCATTTTTCGCACTGTTTTTTGCAGGCGATTTCTCGTAAAAATGCCTATTTTAGAAGTAGAAACAATCATGGCAAATGCATCTAAAGGGTGGCTACATTACGATAATATTGCTGAAGTAAAATAAATACTAATCCATACCACTTATTTCCTGTGGCTTGACCACAGGATCCAGAAGTTTATAAAAAGTCCTTATAAATAAGCATAATGTAATGATTTTTATTTTATGCTGGACCTCGTGGTCAAGCCACAAGGAATAAGTAGAGAGGTGAAAGAGCCACTAAAGCATATGGTCAAAGCTTATTATCTTGCGTCACTAAGCCAATTTAGATGCGTTTGCCATGTATAAAAAGTAGCAGCCATTGTTTAAAAAAGCCCTTCTGGTATACTGTTTCTATGATAAATTAAATAAATTTTAGTGGGGTTCTTATGAAAAAAACAAATGTGCTTTTTATGATAATTATTGGCTTATTTCATGCTTCAGTCGGTGCAATGAAGTGGGACTATCATATCGATCAAGAAAGCGCAAAAAATCAGACTTTTTTTACAGATGGCATTTCTGTTGCACAAGTAGAAGAGTCTCTTCGTGACAAGTCTGGCTTAGCTATTCCTGAAAAAATGCTACTGGTTAACAATGCCTTTGATCCATTTGGAAATAAAATCTATGTCGGTGCTCTATATAATCCAGCTGATCACAGTCTTTTGCTTGAAAGAGATATGGTCAATAGAAGTAACTCTCATGCTGCTGCATGGTTACTTTCACATGAAACAGGGCATGCTCAAATGCCAAGCGTGCTGCCAAACATTTTAAAAGCTCAGGGTGCTACAAATATATTAACCTTGTATTTTTGGGGTGCTCACAGAGCAAAGCCTTATAAAAATTTTGCAACTAAAGCATATTCAAAATTAATGGCATCAGCTTTAACTGGGCTTGTGATACATATTTTTGGTATGAAAT
>JAPLIP010000051.1 GCA_026389065.1 Candidatus Dependentiae bacterium | reverse complement strand
CTTAAGGAAAAAATATGAAAACATTATTTATATGTTCATTTTTCATACTTGCTTGCGGATCTACTGCATTTGCATCACTGGATCAAAGAATAAATGCTATAAGAGCAATGGCCGATTCTTTCGAAAACGCTCTATACGCAAAAGATCCTATTAATTATTCTTTAAAATCAAACAAACAAGAGCTATGTATAGAAGATAAAATTAATAAGGATACTGTTTGTTTTTCAAAAGAAGAATTAATAGAATTTCTAGTTTTTAGGGCTATGCAGGCAGGAAGACCTAGTTCAGCTGATGAGATTAAACATTTACAAAAAACTATTATGTCTGATTCAACAGCTTCTTTAATAGCAACATTTGAACCTACAGCAAAAGTAGATTTTTCTGTAGAAACACCTGACAAAAGTCATTCTTTTTCTTTTAAAATAACAGAAGAAAACGATCATTTTTCGTATCTTTTAAAAGCTTTTGGACAAGGTACAATTTCAAAATAATATCTTTGAAAAATTATAAAAAATAGGCTGCCCTACAAAAGGTAGCCTATTTTTTTGCGTAATTCTTGTAACTATTTTAGCCAAAACTTTTAACCACCAAAATTTTTATCCTATCGAGCCATCCATCTCAAGCTCAATTAAGCGATTAATTTCAATCGCGTATTCCATCGGAAGCATGCTCACAAAACAATCAATAAATCCATTTACAATCATAGCCTGTGCCTGCTGAGCAGAAAGCCCTTTACTCATCAAATAAAATAGTTGCTCATCGCTAATCCGACTAACAGATGCTTCATGACCAATATCAACATCGTCTGAAGCAATATTAACAGTTGGATAAGTATCAGAGCGAGAAAGCTCATCAAACAAAAGTGCGTCACACTGCACTCGAGAAACAATGCCGGAAAGATTTTTACCAACTTTTAAAAGTCCTCGATAACTAGACCTACCGCCTTGTTTGCTAATTGATTTTGCAACAATATTTGATGTTGTATTGTTGGCCAAATGAATTATTTTTCCACCTGAATCTTGATGCTGATCTTTTCCTGCTACAGCAATTGAAACTATTTGTCCTTTGCTTTTTTCGCCTTTTAAAACAATGCATGGGTACTTCATCGTCACTTTGCTTCCAAAGTTTCCATCAATCCACTCAACGGTTGAACGCTCATGAGCAACTGCACGCTTGGTAACAAGATTGTAAACATTGTTAGACCAGTTTTGAATAGTCGTGTACCGAACGTGCGCGTCTGGCAAAGCTACAATTTCGACCACTGCGCTATGAAGCGAACTTGATCGATAAACTGGCGCGCTACAGCCTTCTACGTAGTGCACAAAGCTGCCAGGCTCTGCAATAATAAGAGTCCGCTCAAACTGTCCCATACTTTGAGAATTAATGCGAAAATAAGCCTGCATTGGCTGATCTACATAAACACCAGATGGTATGTAAACAAAGCTGCCACCACTCCAAACTGCTGAATTTAAAGCTGCAAATTTATTATCATGGGGCGGAATTATTGTTGAAAAGTATTTTTTAAAAATTTCTGGATACTCTTTGAGTGCAGATTCTGTATCTAAAAAGACTACGCCTTTTTTTTCCCAACGCTCTTTTAATCGCTTGTAAATCACTTCAGATTCGAATTGAGCACTTACGCCTGCAAGCATAGAACGCTCTGCTTGAGGAACGCCTAATTTATCAAAGGTTGTTTTAATATCATCGGGAACATTACTCCAATCACGCTGTTTATCCATGATCGGTTTAACATAGAAAAATATATCATCAGTTGAAAGACCTGATAAATCTGCGCCCCAATGTGGCATTGGCTTTTGTAAAAAAATGTCTAATGATTTTAATCGAAAATCAGTCATCCAGCCCGGTTCATTTTTCTTTTCAGAAATATCTGTGACTATTTTTTTATTCAGACCTTTTTGCATAGGATGCATATCCTTTTGTTTCAATATCATCAAGCAGCTGGCTACTACCAGTTTGAACAATGCTTCCATCAATCATTAAATGAACCACATCTGGCTTAACGTATTCCAAAATTCTTCGATAGTGAGTTACTATTAAAAAAGAGACTTCAGGATTTTGCTCTTTATACCACAAAATGCCTTGTGCTATCATTTTCAAACCGTCTACATCAACCCCAGAATCAATTTCATCTAAGATTGCAAGCCTTGGCTTTAAAAGAAACATTTGCAAAAGCTCAAACCGTTTTTTTTCACCACCAGAAAAACCAACATTAACACATCTATACAAAATAGATTCTGGCAATCCAACCAATCCAAGTAATGGATTTACACGAATTAAAAATTCAGAAATAGATTCAGTTTTTCTATCTGCAATCGATGAAATTTCTTTTAAAAAATGAAGAACTTGAAGACCGCTAATTTCTAAAGGATGCTGCACAGAAAGGTATAAGCCTTTTTGCGCTTTGATATGAGTTGCCAAAGAAAGCAAATCTTGCCCTTGAAAAGTCACTTCACCTGTGACAATTTCATACAATGGATGACCCATTAAACTTGCAGCCAAAGAACTTTTTCCAGAACCATTTGGACCAACAAGCACATGAACGGTACCAGGCTCTATTTGTAAGTTACAATTATTTAAGATTTGAGAGCTTTGAATTGCTACTGAAAAATTTTTAACCAACAACATTTTTTGCTTTACTGATAATGAAAAAACCATATGTATTAAGTTTAACCGTAAGAGTAAAAAACAGCAAATTCATGTGTTAATAAAGCAAAAAGAGCGAGTTTTTAATTCGCTCTTTTTTATAAAATAAATGTCACTCTAAATCGACAATCTCAGAATCATCTTGTCCATCATCTTGGACATCTTGAGTTTGCTCATAATTCTCATACGTTACAATATCTTCATCATAATATTCTGTAATTGCATCGACAATGTCACGCTCGATACCAACAAAAACATTAATTGCATAAGAAACAAAATTACCAAGCATTTCAATTGTTTCTTCATCTTCAGGATTACTCATAACCACTGTAAGCATGTCAGAATCAACATCCAAAGGAATAACACCTCTGTTGATCAAAAAATCTTTAGGAAAAAGAAGTAATAATTCATGATTAAAAAAATAACCACAGACATCAAATGGCACTACCCCATAAACCCCCTGCAAAGCTTTAAGCATTGTTTCTCGATCAATCACTCCATCGTCTAAAAGAACATAGTCAATTCTAGATTTTGACCCATCTTTAAATTCTTTAATTAATGATTCTGCCTCAATTTCTCTGATAGCATTTTGTTTAACCAACTGATCAGCTAAACGAGAAATAAAAAGATGTTTTTTTTCCATGATATAAAATTATCCTAATTTAAAACCTAATAATAAACCGACTAAAACAACTCCAAGCTCAATAAGATACTCCTTACTACGCTCAACTAAGACATCAAAGCCTTGGGAATCGTCAAGCCCGAGCACTAATCTAATATTGTCTTGATGTATTGTAATAAAATCAAAATATTGCAGCAAAGCCAATGCCAAAACTACTGCAGCACTTATAGAAATAATCCATTTTCCGTATCGTTTAAATAAAACCCCTACCAAGAAACCAACCCCAAAACATGAAACATAAATAATAACATCTCGAGATGAAATATTAAGTTTCTCAAAAAATTTTTCAAAGTATGTATGAACTATTTGATAAAAAGTTTCAACTCTTTCAGTTGCCATAAGACCACTTCCTTTATTTTGACCATTTTTAAACGGTGCTGCAATTTTAGACTTGTCCAGTATAAAAACATTTAAAATAAAAGCTCAAGAAAATTTATAGATTGCTTGGTCAAGTGGATAAGCAGTCTAGACTCACTGCAAAAAAAGGACAAAAAAATAGAGGCTTTATTTTACTAAAGCCTCTATTTTATAATTTTATCCGACTAAGCTTTTTAATGCTTTGCCAGGTCTAAATTTTGGAACATTTTTTGCAGGAATTTGCATTTTTTTACCAGTAGCTGGATTTACACCAACTCTGCTTTTACGTTTCATGGTTACAAATGTACCAAATCCTGTAAGAGAAACAGCTTTGCTTTGTTTTAGCGCTGTGCCAACACAAACAACAAATGCTTCTAAAGCACCTTTACAAGCAGCTCTTGGCAATTTGCTTGCTTTTGCCATGCTTTCTATTAATTCTGCCTTATTCATACCAAATCCTTCTTTTTTATCCCGCCAAGGAAAAAACTTTTTACAAAAGCTAATCTATTATTCCAAAATCATTTGTCAAGATTTGTTTTGCGAGTGCAAAAAAATTTATTCTATGACGACTGAAAGCACTTTTGTTATAAGAAAATATAAAATCATTGCGATTAGTTTTAACGAAAGCTATTAATTTAACTTGCAGCAGAATTAATCTAAAATTGGCAAATTTATCAAAATGCAAAACAAGTAATCACAGCAAAAAAGATTAATTTTAAACATTTGTGAATTTATTGTAAATATAAAAATAGCTACATCAATTAGATGTAGCTATTTTTATATTTTTTTAAGTTTATCCACTGCAAAGGAAGAAAACTGTCATTCATTTACAATTTAAATGAATGGTGCCGAGAGCCGGACTCGAACCGGCACAGGCCGAAGCCCGAAGGATTTTAAGTCCTTTGCGTCTACCATTTCGCCACCTCGGCACATAGTTTTTTGGAGGCGACACCCGGAATCGAACCGGGGGTG
>JAPLIP010000050.1 GCA_026389065.1 Candidatus Dependentiae bacterium | reverse complement strand
GTTCCAAATCTCGCTAAGGCCTCAACTCTTTCAGGGCCTGTAGAGTTTGCCATCTGATCACCAAGCTTATGCAAAGCCTGCGCAACTTCCTCGTTTCTTTGATCGCGTTTTAATTTATAGCTTTCGGGTGCCATAGATTCGTCTTCAACGCAGTTTAATGCAGCTGTTTCAAGAGCAAAGCAGATTGTTTTACCAAGGTCTTTACATGTTTCAATTGGACGGGACGCCATATGAAGAACATCTGTAGCGCCATAAGCTATTCCATAAACAACGCCTTGCGCGTAAGGCAGTGCGGCTGTAGCAATATCGCGCGACAACCTTAGGGCTATCCAATCAACATCCATAAGCTGTGATGCCAGTAATATTTGATTGCTTTTATTTGCCTCGTAAGCTGCATCTGCAAAATCAGCAACACTTGTTATAAAATTATTTTGATACGGAAATTGCACCTGCAAAGTTGCCGCTTGCGATAAAGCGTCACACATCTCACGATGTATTTGGTGTTGCAAAGCTGTACCAAAAAATCTTTGATAATCTGTGTAGTTTAAATCATGGGCAGCTAGAAAACCTACCGTTTGCGATGATAGATGAAAATCTTGATCGTGCTGCTTGTATCCTTGCTCAATAGTTTTAGATAATTCTTTTTGGCGCTCACACCATTGCATTGCAAGATCAAGACTTGGACAATCTGCAGCATCAAAATTACAAGCTTGGTGTCTTTCTTTTAACAATTGTTCTTGAAAGATTCGTGCTTCTTGTTGCTCTTGTTTTTCTTTTGCGAGTTGAGCTTGTTCTAATTCAACTTGTTTTTTTTGGTCAGTGATTTTTTGAATCCGTTCAATCTGCGTATTTTGTTTGTTTTGTTTATCCTGTAAGCCTTGAAGCTGTTGCTTGAGTTCTTTTTGCTCTACTTTTGCAGAACTCTGCTGAACCACAAAAGAGTCTCTGCTAGGATCTCGCTTCATAATATCAGTCAGTTTTTCCCACCAAGATTTTTTACTTAAAAGTTCTAGTTGATTGTTGATCGACTCAAGCTTATTGTTTTGATAGTTAAGTTCATATTCTTTTTCAGTAGCTGAAATGGTAGTTGACTCTTTTTCTGCGAGAAGAGATGGCAATATTTGTTGCTCTATTTGGTCAGAAGAGGAAGTTTCTAGCTTGTTTTCAAAATCACGTGTTTCTTGTTCAAATCTATGAATTATCCTGTCACATTCTTCAATAGCAGCGCTTATTAATTCTATTTCAGCTTTTAAGTTTAGTGCCATTGACATGTCATGTAGGTCCTTTGTAGTCAACCTATCTTGATTGCGATAAGGATTAAATATTGACTGACTATTAAATCCATTTTTTGTTAAATCCTCGACAAAATAGGTATGAGGATTTTCTCGATTCAGAGATGAAAGTTTGTTTTTTAGTTCACAAAGAGTTATGGCAAGAGCATTTTTGTGAGCTATTGCTTCATTGCGCGATAGAAGGCAATATGAATTTATACGACTACTTATTTTATCTTGAACCGTTGACGCAAAGCTTGAAAAAGAAGAAAAGAATTCTGATTTAGTATTTATAAATCGCGTTTGCGCTACCTGTTCTAGCTTGGCTCTCTGGATTATTCCGGATAAGCATTTTTGTTGTTCGTTTACATCAATGCTGTTTGAGAATCTATCATGAATTGTATCGGCGGATGATGAAGGCTGCCAATTAGTCGTCACTGGTTCTGGGTGATTATCAACATAAAACTGACTGTTTCTAATCTCATCACCTTTGCTTAAATCAGTCTGTACTTGATTGTCGGCTATTCTGTTTTGATTTTTCTCATTTTCATTGCTATTTGTAGATCCATCAGCATCCATAGCCATAGATACAATTTTTGTGGTTTCTTGAGCTGTTTTCACCATAGCGGCAGCTATCATTTCTGTGGTTTCTTGAGCTGTCTGCATCATGGCCTCTACCGCAAGAAAAGGGCATCTTACAGCCAAAGAACTACGAAAAGGGGCTGCTTGATTTAATGTTCTTGCTAGTGCAACTCGAGCGATTTGCCTGATTGGAAAAACAAATGAATAGGCGAGCAATGATAGCAATAACGATTTGTTTATAGTTTGTAGCATAAAAAACTTCCGTTTTTAAAAGTGTTATTGGTTGTGAAGTTCTTTTTGGGTACCATATTTTTGAAGAGATCTATTTGCAATAATTTTCATAAACTTTTTTACAGCCATAACCAAGTCCAGTAGAAATTGGTCCAACGGGTATTCCTAGAATAGATGAATTAATTGCTGCTTGTTTTAACATGTGCTCACCACTAGCTTGATCGTCAAAGTTTTTTTGTGATTGTTCTATTTGCGAATTAGCAATTCTTTGTGATTGGAAATAGTATTGTATGCAATAATCAATGTGGTTGCGACTGCTGCAAGAGGTAGAGTAATTCTAGGATCACGAAAATTCGTCTTAAAAGTATGTTTCCATGTTCCTATTTCTCTTTCTAGCTTTCGCTTAGGATCTTTTTTTGTTTCTTTGATGATACGAGTAAAATAATCACCAGGAACAAACTTGCTACTTTTATCTGGTACGGATGGTGCTAATATTGCTTGCTTGGTTGCTCGAGCTACTAGGTTTTGCAGATCTCTGTTTGAAAATCCTTTTGTTTTTTTAGCAAGATAAGCAGCTGTAATCCATTCAGGATACTCAAGCATATATTTATCTTTTTTTGTGGTTAAAAAGTAGTCTAAAGTTGCTTCTCTATGCTTGTCTGTAGGTAAAGAAACCTCAACTATAGAAGTTCGATTGGTAATTTGAACCGGTAAATCATCTGTTCTGTTCATGGTGCCAATAACAATTATTTTACTATTGTTCAGCTTGTCTAATTCTTGCCAAAAGCTTATTAAAATATTGCTTTCATGATTGTTTTTACCAGCATGTTTTTTAGTCAGAGCTTCTAGCTCATCAAATATAATAATGCATGGTTTGCCTAGGCTTTTTTCTAACCTTTGTGCATATTCAAATATTCTATTTAAATTTTGTACTCCTGAGTTCATATACTCAGTTGATATGCTTCCTGCATTAAAAAACAAACAGGGCGATTTGGTTTTTATTGCTATTGCTTGAGCTAGGCAAGATTTGCCGGTTCCAGACATTCCATGTAAAATCATGTCTTTTTCATTATCAAAAAACACTCTTTGATTAATGCTAGAAATAGTGTCGTTTATTTCCCTTGGACAATTTGTCAGCACTTCTTCTGCCAAAGTTTGATTAATGCTTAAAGGCCGAGCGCCAGGAATTCCTAGCGTTAATAGATCTTGATAAATTTCTTCCTGCTTTTTAAAAAATTGCTTATAAGCTTCGTTTGTTGCAAATGTTTCGGCATCTGATGCTTTTGTGTATCTAAAGTCGCTTGTGTTAATAAAAGAAGAGCTTAAAAAGCAGAACAATGTAAATGCTTTAGATATATAGTTTTTGCTTATTGTATCCAATGTAAGCATAGGGTAGATACGGCGTATCATAAAGTATTCCTAATGATAAAAAGTAAATTATTATAATTTGCTTTTTACTACTCTTTTAATATGTAATGGTCATTGTCCCTTCGGTGGAAGTAAGGTTTTTAGTTCAAATATTTGCTTGTTTGTTGCTTATTTATTGCAGTGTAAAAATTTAATTTGCTTAACGCGCATATAATTAAAGTTTGATAATTGCGATTTAAAAATTAGAAAAAGTAAAAACCAAAAATATAAGCAAAGATATTGGCAGTTGTTAATTTCATACTGTACTTTCATGTCGAAAATTGAATTGTATATATACTTTATGCTTTTATAATCTGTCAGACTAGGTGTAACGTAAAATATTCTCTCTGAAAATATGCATGGTAAAAATCCATTCAATTGCTTGAATGGATCGATATTTTAGACTTTTTATGGAAACATAACAAAAGAGCACGCGACAAAAAGAGTGTGCGAGCTTTACGAAATTTATTGCAAAAATGAAGTATGCATACAAGCTACCAGCCGTTTAGAGTTTTGTGAAAAAGCATTGTTTTTTAGATGTTTTACACTATTGAATCTTGTTGCAAAAATAGTTTGAGTTTGTGAAATGTTTTTGATTATATCGCTTTTTTAATTGATAGATCCATAACATGCACATCGTAATTCAGAATTGTTTTCTTGAAAATAAGCAGCATATCGATCACCCAATGAAAAATGCCAAAATTCATTTAAGTAGTTGATAAGTCCTGATGAATTTGCAGCAATAAGCATTAATAAACGGTGGTTTTTTTGTTGGCTGGTGAGCCTGTTATCAGTAGAAAATGTTGGTGCAAGTGTCCCACTAGTATTAAATCGACCCATGTCGCAAAAGCTGTTTGATTCTCGATCAAAAATATGAATATCTACCGCAGCACCGGTTGAGTGGACAGGAACGTTATCAATGTAAGGAGAAACCCATTTTGAAGTTTGAGCGTATGCTTCTTCTTTGGTCATGGTTGGATTTGCTAAACAAATCTCTTTCATTTTAGCTTCAAAAAGTTCTTTTTGCGTTCCAAGATCACGAAGCCCTTCAAATAATTTTATTTCAAGCATGCCTGCTTTATATCCAAAAGCTGGAGCAAGTTTGTCCAAATTGTCGAGCATCTCGATCAATGCTTGAAAAACTCCAGCTCGGACTTTGCTATGACTATCTGAACGAGGATCAATATCACTTGGAAATTCATGAGCAAGTAAGCAATCCTCTTTTGTCATTACGCTGATGCGAGGATGATTCAAAATCGTAATATCAACAATTGACTCACCGTTTTCCTTGATAGGAATTTGTTTAATGCGCTCATCGGCAATAGCAGGTGCTTGACCGCTGATAAATAATTGTAATTGTGTTGTCAGTAGTTTGCTGGTTGGTTCGCTTATTATAGAGCGTTTTTCATCGAGTCTATCTTGCCAGTCAGAGTTTAAGCTAAGAAAATATATAGACCCAAAAAATATAATAATTGCATACCTCATGAAAGTCCTTTGTTTTAAACGATAGAATTATATTATATGGCACTTTAAGCGCGTAGTTAATTTATTACAACAAATTTGTGAGCATTGTAATGCAAGGGTGCATTTTTATTGCTTTATATAAGGGAAAAAATTATTCTTATCTTGTTTGTAAATTAAATAAACTTTACAGGGATTAAAATGCAAAATTCATTTGCAAAAAATGTTACGATAAAAAAATTAATGCACTTTGGAGATTTCATGAAGAATCTATTTTTATTTATGTTTTTGTTTTTACTTTCGCCAATGGTTCAAGCATCCTGCTCTGCGGGCTCAGGTGTAAAAGAGAGTGAGAGTATTGATTTAAAAAATCATTTTCAGCTTCGAAGGTTATGGAATAAAATCGTAGAAGCTAACCAGAATGTTTTTAAACACGATGACGATAAATGCTCTTTACGCGACTGTGGCGGTAGATGCTTTCAAGGCAACTATGACAGATGGCAACAAACTGAAATGAGCGAGGCAACACAGCTTCGCGTTATATCTTGCTTAAAAGATGTTGATTTTGAGCGTACGCTTAATGATATGAGGGTTGTTAGTTATATGTATGCTTCACTTGGCAAGAGCGATTTATTAAAAAGTATGCTTGATGCTGATTTGGTTGGTCCAGAGTATGGATTTTTTAGTAGGGCTGATCGGTTGGGTCATCAAAATATCGTAAGGATGCTGCTACAGCACGAAAAATTTGATCTTAAAAGTATTAAACTCACAGATCTTAAGAGTCCTTCTACGATCTTAGAGCTGCAGCATCGAGGAATTGATTTTAATGCTCAAGAATTTTGTGGAACTGAATTGGGCGATGTTCCTTTAGAATACTTTGCAGATTATGGAAATGTAGAGATGGTTAAAGCTTTAATTTTTGTTGGAGCTCGGTATAAACCAAATGGCTATGTTTATAGATATCGTCGACAAGGAGGTTCTTATATTCCAGTATTGGACCTTTGTAAAGAATATTATAAGAACAGTTCTTCCTATATTGAGCAAGCAGAAGACCCAGCAGCAATAGCTAGCCTAGCAATAAGCGGTTTTTCATCGCAGAGAGATCCAATCAATAAGGCTGCTGCTTTTTTAAAGAAATGGGCTTGTTCGGCTACAAGCTACAAAAAAATTATTGACATGCTTGAGCATCCTGAAATCGTTTGTAGGCCAGGTGGCATTAAGCTACCAAGGTGAAATTAGTTTGTCTCATCTTCAACCTAAAAAACATTTTCCTATTCTTATTCCTTGTGGCTTGCCGTGTCCGCCATAGCCAAAGTCGACGGCCGGAACCACGAGGTCCAGCATAAAATAAAAATCATTTTAAGCTTTTTATAAAATTACATGGAATCTTAATAGATTGCTGCACCTGGTGGCTCAAGCCACAGGAAATAAGGCGTGAAAAAAGAGCATTGCTTTTTGTCTGCATAAAACCAAAAAATATACTTTCAGAAGAGGTCTATTGTCAGACTAGCTGAGTTGTAAAATATTCTGCTTGAAATATGAAGAGTTAATAAAAAACACAAAAAAAATCCGGCGACTACAAGAGTACGCGGGCTTTACAAAATAATGAGTTTGTTACAAACACGAAGGATGCATACAACTTGTCATTTAAGAATGATCTTTACGTTGTTGTTGCTGATCGTACTAATTAATTCTGTAATTAATCGTCTATGGCATTGATCAGGCGTTTGCTCCCAGCATAAAAGAGTTACATCAGTAAATTTTGAAATATCGATAATGAATTGAAGCATTCTTTGGGCGTCTGAATTATTCTTCATCTCCAGTAAAAATGCATGCTCATATTCATACCAGGTTATTTTTTGATCTTGATAGGATTGCAAAAGTAATTCAGATGGAGCCAGTGCTGAAATTAATAAATCATAATCCCCACGAGGCTTGCGCATGATTGATATCCGAATGCCATCATGTATTTCTTTTTCTGCTTGAATGGATTTTGCTTGCAACATAACAACGCCCTTAGCTCAATTAAAATATTTATAAATTCCGAATTCGAGCGCCCCATCGAAATAAGGTTTCATCAGGGTAATTCAACGATTTTTGCTCGTCTAAAAAAGAAAAGCCTAATTTGTTCTGGTAAAATTTTTCGCCCACTGTTTTGGTTGTGGTTAAAACGTAAGCAAAAGAAATAGCATCATTTTTGTAAAAATCATCCAAAGCATGACACATTAAAACATTGCCTAGGTTTTGCCTTCTGTGTTTGTTTAGTATGGCAAGCTGATCGATTTTTCCTATGCTTTTTAAAGGATGGCAAGACGTATATTTAATGTATCCTGCCGGAATGTCATTTATTTCTAAAACCTTGGTAGTGGTAATTGATCCATTTACTTTATTATCAATTTGCCCTAGCTCATTACAAAGTGCTCCTATGTGCATAGCCTGTGCGAAAGCATAGTCACGTCTTGCTTGATGAGATTTCATTCCAGGGCTATCAGGAGAGCTAGAGAAAAGCTCAGGATAATGCTCTATACAGCATTCAGTAAGAATCGAGACATGTTTTGTAAGCAAAAAAGGTACAATTTTGACGATTGGGTTGTTAAAGATTGTTGTATGTATAGCGAGGGTCAATAAAAAGATTGTTTTATGATTCATGATTTTTACTTAATTTTTAACTTGGTTTAATGGATTAAAGATTGATTATTTAGGTTGAAAAAAAGCCCGCGACTACAAGAGTACGCGGGCTTTACGAAATAATGAGTTTGTTACAAACACGAAGGATGCATACAAACTACATTTTTCAATTTTGAATAATTTTTAATTTACGGTGAGTTTTATTGTTTGTGTGCCTTTAGCGGCAAAACCAGAAGAAGTTCGGTAAGGAACAAAGACTGGCGGGATTGACGAGACTCGAACTCGCGACCTTTCGCGTGACAGGCGAACGCTCTAACCAACTGAGCTACAACCCCACAAAGTTTTATGATTCATTTAATGAAATGAATGGCTCCTTGGGCTGGACTCGAACCAGCGACCTAACGATTAACAGTCGTTTGCTCTACCAACTGAGCTACCAAGGAACAAATTTTGGTGGGCGGTGCTGGATTCGAACCAGCGACCCCCAGTTTGTAAGACTGATGCTCTACCAACTGAGCTAACCGCCCCAAACTTTTTACACGTATATTTCTAAGAAAACTTTTAAGATATAAGAATTGTATCGAATACGGGCTGCAAAGTCAAAGCCTAATATCAAAAAACAATCATATTTTTTCAACTTTCTAAAACTATGTTATTTGGTACAGTATATTTTAATCATTTTTATATCATTTCTATGAGCAAAGAGGGCATATTATGTCAAAAGTTTCAGATACGTTAAAAAATATTTTTTGGGTTTTACTCATTATTCAATTTGCAGTCCCTGTATTTAAAGGTTTAAAAAAGCAGTGGTCAGACCATGTTGAACCTAAAAACAAAGTTGGCATGATTGTAATGTCTAGCGTGATAACATCATCAGCAAGGTACAATAAACAGTTGAAAGAGTTTTTTAAAGACAATGAGATTAAAGCTATTTTAATTAAAATGGACTGTCCTGGTGGAGCTGCTGGATCAACTCAAGCAATTTGCCAAGAGATCATTAACCTGAAAAAACAATATCCAAAGCCAATTGTTTCATATAGTGAAAATCTTTGTGCTTCTGGTGCTTATCAAGTAGCCGCAAATACTGATTATATTGTGGCATCTGGTAGTTCTTTGGTTGGAAGTATTGGCGCCAAGCTTGGAACTCAAATGAGATTTAAAAAGCTTTTAGACGCTTACAATGTTGAGACTGTCGATATTTCATCAGGCAGTTATAAAAACAGCTGTGATCCATTAGCTGAAATTACAAAGCAGCAAAAAGATATGCTTCAGCAGTTAACAGATGATTGTTATGAGCAGTTTGTTGCTGATATTGTTAGGTGTCGTCATCTTTCAGTTGATCAAAAAGATGTTTGGGCAAACGGCAAAATATTTACTGGTCATCAAGCTTTTGGTTTGAAACTTATTGATGAAATAGGAAATCAAACAACTGCTTTAGATTATATTAAAAAACAGATTTTACATTCTGATCGAGAAATAGAGTTGATAAAAAAAGCTCAGCCTTCAATTTTACAAAAAATTATGCACAGCGATGATGAAAGCGATGATGAGCTTGGATGCAATGTTTCAACCTCAATTTGGGGCAGCTTATTTAGTTTTTTACAAAAACAAAGTGTTTCTTTTTAGGATATTTTTTTCAGGTTTCTAGAAATTGACAAAACCTTTTTTGGATTTAGGATTCAAGCAGAAACAAATTAAAAAAAGGAGTTGTTTATGTCGTCTGCTAAAAATGCCTGTAAGATTGCTATTTTAAAGTTAGAAGCTTGCGCTTTAATGTGTGAAAAGCATGTTAAGGCTACAGCCTCTAAAAAAGATTGTATCCAGCCAGCAAAGGATGCAATTGCAGCAAGCAAGCAAGTGATTGCTGAGTGCCGCTTACATATTAAAAATTGTGATAGTGCGCCATGCAAAGCTTTGTGTAGTGCATCTATAAAGGCTGCCGAAAAAGCTGTCGAAAAGTGTACAGCTTGTATTGATGCAAGTGGTGGCATGGGTTCTGATTCTGATTGTATGATTGTTTGTAAAGATTGTGCGATCGCATGTAGGGCTAGTTTAAAAGCTTGCAAAGAGTGCTCAGAAAAGATGTGCTCATAATATAAGTATTTGAAATTTGTAAAAAGAGGTGCCTTGATTGATAAATTGATCAAGGCACCTCTTTTTGTATTGAGATAATCAGGTCGTGGACAGACATTGAGTTTTTTGATACTATAATAATAAGTTATAAGGCCAATATTTCTAAAAATTAAAGAATTTATTATGTCAAACGCATCTAAAATCCGTAACATTGCAATTATTGCTCACGTGGATCACGGAAAAACAACACTAGTTGATCAATTATTAAAACAATCAGGAACAATCAATGACGCAAAAGATCGCGTCATGGATTCAGGTTCTATCGAAAAAGAACGCGGAATTACTATTCTGGCGAAAAACACTGGTATCGATTACAACGGATACAAAATCAACATTGTTGATACTCCTGGTCACGCTGACTTTGGTGGAGAAGTTGAGCGTACTTTGCAAATGGTAGAAGGTTTCTTGCTTCTCGTTGATGCGGCAGAAGGTGTGCTTCCCGGTACTCGTTTCGTTCTTCAAAAAGCGTTAAGCCTTGGCTTACGTCCGATCGTTGTTATCAACAAAATTGATAGAAAAGATGCTCAAATCGAGCATACAGAGCAACAAATTTATGATTTGTTTCTTGATTTAGTTACCGATGAATCACAGCTAGAATTCCCAACTCTGTACGGATCTTCAAGACAAGGATTCATGACAACAGACATGAAAATCTCTTCAGATACGTTAATGCCTTTGCTTGATACTATCGTTCAATCGATTCCTTGCCCGGTTTCAAAAAGTGATACATTACAGCTTTTGATTACAAACCTTGATCATTCAGACTTCCTTGGTGCTTTGGCTATTGGACGTGTATTTAGTGGAAGCTTTAAAGTTGGCGACCAAATTATAATGTGTCGCGATGAGAAAATAAGTCAACCTACTAAAATCACTAAAATATGGCAGTTTTTAGGTGTGGAAAAAATTGAAGTTCAAGAAGCAAGCTTTGGAGACATTGTTTGCGTTTCTGGATTTACAGTTTTGCCTGAACTTGGTGCAACAATTTGTGCACTTGGAAAACCAGCTCCGTATCCTTATGTTAAGGTGGATGAGCCAACGCTTATTATGTATTTTTCTGTAAACGATTCTCCGTTTAATGGAAAAGAAGGAAAACTATTAACATCTCGCCACATTAAAGAGCGTTTAGATCGCGAATTGAAAAAAAACGTAGCGCTTCGTGTTGAAGCTACTGAGTCTGGAGATGTTTTTAAAGTTTCTGGTCGTGGACAATTACACCTTGGTATTTTAATTGAAACAATGCGTCGTGAAGGCTTTGAGCTTCAAGTTTCAGCTCCTGAGGTTATTTATAGAACTATTGATGGTGTGAAAAATGAGCCGTTTGAGCTTGTTGTAATTGACGTTGAAGATCAATATCGTGGATCAGTCATGGAAAACCTTGGACAAAGAAAAGCAGAATTGGTTAACATGAAGCCTCTTCATGATGGTCGTTTGCGTATGGAATTTGAAATGCCATCACAGGGTCTTATTGGTTTCCGTTCTCAATTCTTAATTGATACTCGCGGAACTGGTATTATTAATATGAACTTTTTAGGGTACCGTCCGGTTAAAGGAGAAATCCAAAAACGTCTAAAAGGTGCTTTAATTTCTATGGAGAATGGTTCTGTGACTGCATATGCTCTTGATACGCTACAAGAGCGTGGAGTTTTGTTTGTACAGCCAGCTGATAAGGTTTATGAAGGCCAAATCGTTGGTGAACACTCTAGGGATACTGATTTAGATGTTAATCCATGTAAGCTTAAAAAATTAAGTAACATGCGTTCTTCTGGCACAGATGATGCGGTTAAATTGCCACCTGTAAAGCCTATGTCTTTAGAGCAATGTATGGAATGGATTAGACCTGATGAATTGATTGAAATTACACCAGAGTCTGTTCGTTTGCGTAAAAAAGATTTAAAAAGAAGATAAAGCGTTGAATTTCGCTTGAGAAATGTTTTAAAGCTGGGTGTAATAGCAGTGCTGCTATTACACCCAGTTTGGTTATTAAATTATATATTATAGGGGTAGATTATGGGTATCAAAAGTAAATCAATTTTTTCAATCACCAGATTAAGTGCCCTTCTGGTTTTTAGCTTAGTTGCTCAGATACAACCTTCTGAGTATGATCTGCAGCCTGATAGTAAAGAGCTTGATGATGCCCTTGGTGAGGATGCTTCACCGGTAGATGCTAGTCGTAAGCTTGGTAGGGTAGATAGTCTTGATATGTATTCGTCAAGGGACAAAAATAGTGAAACGGGCTCGCGTTCAAGTGGTAAAAAATTAAGTTATGCCTTTGCGGGCACTTTTAATTCTGACTACGAGGCAGAGCTTTCGGGTGGCTTAAAGCGCTCAGAAACAATATATGTTAATGCTGAATTTGCAAAAGAATATAAAAAAACATTAGAAGGTGGATCTGATGTTTTTGGTAATCGTGAGCATAGTGTTTTTAGCACATCGCTAGAATCTCAAGAGGTTATGCCAGAGTCAAGTTTTGCACAGTCAAAGCCTTTGCAAACAAGTTTGGCACTTTCGCAAGAAGCGCAATTGATAGTAGATGAGCTTGATGAGGGTGGTTCGATGATAGGAGTTTCTGGGCATTCTATTTCTCGGCCTATTGCGAAAAGAGAGTTGTTTACCTTTGCAAAAATAAATATTAATGATGGCGAGTCTCTTGTGCCTGTTAATAATATTTCATCTGGGCAGAGGGCTTTTAGCCAAGTGAGCTTTACTCAAACAGAGGGATCTGGTGACAATCCTCAGGATTCTGTAAATCCTCTTTCTGTTCCTACCCAAGAGTCTGGAAATTCTGACAGAAATGATCAAAATGTGAGCCAATCGGTTCCAATGGTAATGATTTATAATAAAAAGCCAGATGCTTCTTTAGACCGTTTATCTTGTTGGCAGCAAGTTTTGAACTGTTTTTGCTGCAAAGGTAATGAAAAAGAATAATTATTGCTTGAAATAATCGATTCTTTCGAAGAGTCTTTTGACAAAATCAGTAAATTTGTCCATACTTAAAGAGTATAATTTTGGTAAGATAAAGGTATTATTCTATGAAACAAGGTATTCATCCAGAGCTATTTGAAGTTGAAGTCAAATGCACTTGCGACAATTCATTTATGACTCGTTCAACAAACAAAGATATTCGTTCAACTCTTTGTTCTAGCTGTCATCCATTTTTCACTGGTCAACAAAGATTTGTTGATACAGCGGGTAGAATTGAAAAATTCAAAAAGAAATATGCTCAATAATCGATTTTTACTTACGTTTTTGGATAATTTGTGTTTACTAAGTGGGACCAATTAGAAATCTTACAAAAGAAACTAGAAGACCAAATTTCTTCAGGAAGCGTAACGTCAAAAGATCGTGCTGAGGTGCAACGAAACTTGTCAAATGTTTCAGAAATCCTTACAGCTCACAAACAGTTAGAGTTATCTCTGCTGTCTTTAAACGAAACTGAAAAGCAAGCTCAACATGAACAAGATGTTGAGCTTGCTTCATTGTTTTTACAAGAAATTGAAGATTTAAAAGCACAAATAAAACATCAAGAAAAAGAACTCGAAGACATGATGTATACTGCTGATGAGTTAAGCACCAGAAGCGCTTATCTTGAAATTCGAGCAGGAACTGGTGGGCAGGAAGCTGCTTTGTTTGTTGCAGATCTTTTGAAAATGTATCTTTTGTATGCAGAAAAACGATCGTGGAAAACAGAGATCACTACAGAAAGTGGTACTGATTTAGGCGGTTTAAAAGAAGTAGTTGTGCATATAAAAGGTAAAAACATTTACGGTTCTTTAAAAACAGAATCAGGCGTTCATCGAGTTCAGCGCGTTCCGGCTACAGAAACTGCTGGGCGTGTTCATACATCTACCGCAACCGTTGCGGTTCTTCCAGAAGCAGAAGATGTAGATGTTCAGTTAAATGATTCAGATTTGCGTTTTGATGTGTATCGTTCTGGTGGTGCTGGTGGTCAGCACGTTAACACTACAGACTCTGCGGTTCGCGTTACTCATATACCAACCGGTGTTGCAGTTGCTTGTCAAGAAGAGCGGTCTCAGCATAAAAACAAGGCTAAAGCTCTTAAGATGCTTCGCTCTCGATTACTTGCGCATGCTCAAGAACAACAAAAAGCAAAAGAATCTTTAAATCGAAAAGAACAAATCGGAACAGGAGAACGTTCTGAAAAAATTCGAACTTATAATTACCCTCAAAATCGCGTTACTGATCATCAAGTAGATTTAACTTTAAAGTCATTAGACTTTGTTATGCAGGGTGATTTAGATGAAATTATCAATGCACTTCTTGATCAATCTCGAAAAATGCGTCAAATGCTCCCAGTTCTAGAGCAACTATAAATTATTTAAATTCTTTTAGAAATTAGAGTCATTTTTGTTATCCTGTACGCAGGGTAATATATTTTTTTATGACCTCTTTTTGAAAGGACCTTTTTCATGGTACTCTGTAAAAACGTTATAATCTTTTTTTCTATCTGCTTTGTTGTGGTTTCAAATATTTCTTCGTCTTCTTGTCTTTCGTTAAGAAAGAAAGATGAGATTCAAAAAGAACTTGATAACGTTGTTATGTCTAAGATGTTTAGAGCAATTAAAGCGCACAAGAAATCAAGGCTCAATAAAATTATAAATCATGAAGTAGCTGCAAGAACTCGTGGCATTAAGGGTCAGAATTTTGAACCGATAACCTTAACTATTGTTGGCTTAAATTGTTTAAAGTCCCAGGCTTATAAGGAAAATATGGCACGTATTAACGCAAGAAAAAATAATAAATAATAAAAAAAGGTCGTTTATGAAGACATTATTTGCTCTGTTCGTTGGCTTGCTATTTGTATCTTGTAATTTGTCTGCTCTGCGTCGAGATCGCGCTCATGATAGAACAGTCGTAAAGGCCTTTGTGCTCGCCATGCTAAAGCATGATTTCATACAAGAATCTATGATTGAAAGAGCTGAAATACAGCGCATACAACGAGAAGATAATATGGATTGGTTTCAAGCTTTAAAAAGAGTTTTTCGATTACATGATAAGGCTACTGCTAAATATGCTTTTATAAAAAGAATGAATAAAAAACCAAAAAAACCTTTTATCTTTTAAGAAATTATTATGCCTTTGGTGAGCATAACACTTTTTTAGCCATCATTAAAAATGGAGTCGTCATGGCAATGGCAATAATTTTTATAAGATAACTTACAATTATTATATGAAAAACATTGTCAACGATTCCATAAAGCCCTAAAAAGCTAAATAAAATGGTATCAATAAGTTGAGACGTGCATAATGCAAAGTAGTTTCTTAAAACAAAGTACTTTCCGTTCGTGATTCTTTTAATATATCCATAGAGCTGCATGTCTGAAAACTGAGTAATCAAATAAGCTGCAAATGATGCCGTCGTAATGCGAATTGTGTACGTCATGATGTGTGCAAATTGTGCGTGTGAATCATCAAACTGCGCAGGGATGTATGCTAGAACGCATTGCGAAATAATCATATAAAAAATTGAACAGGCAAAACTTATCCAAATTGCACTCCTAGCAGACTCTTTGCCATAAAATTCTTGTAAAAGATTTATGCCAAAACTAATACCGACAATAAAAGCATCCGCGCTTGTTACAGACCATCCAAAAAGAGTAATCTGTTTTATTACAAAAATATTTGCGACAACAAAAAGCAGAGAAATATATGCGATGAGCGCTGATTTACCCAGCTTGCCAAACAGCAACGTGCTTATGCTGATTGCGCATACATGGATGGTAAAGATTAGTTCATTTATCATAATTTTTTGCATTTCATAAAATGACCCAACTGAAAACAGCTGGGTCATTTTAGTTAATTGGTTAATTTAAGAAGCAAGGTGTGGATAAACTGATATGCCTATCATGATTGCAGTAACTGCAAACACAGGCAGTTTAATCCATTGAAAATCAAATAATTTATATGCAATATTGCAAAGCGTGATAGTTAAAATGATTGGGTATCCAGCAGTAATTATTGGAAAGCCCCATGTGATAATATTTGTTAAACCAAAATTGGATATAACTGTTGTTGTTGTAAGAGTTATAATCAAGCAGCTTAGATAGCTTATTTGTTTATCAAAAAATTCATTTCGTAAATATTCTGAAAATACGACTGCGAGTGCTGTAGCTGTTGCTAAACATTTGATCAATACTGCAACAACTAAAAATAGAATTCCATGTTGGCCAATTACATGCAGTGCAATGATTCTAAAAATTTCAGCACCATTCATATCACTCGTTACAAGATGAGCATAAAAAGCACTTAGTGAAATAAATCCAACGTAAAAGGCAGTCATTAAAGCGGCTGTGATAACACTACCTTTTAAACAAATTGCGGCAACTTGTTTTGATGAAATTGCTTCAACTGAGTTATCTGATCTGATTAAACGAATGATAATGTATGCAAAAAACAAAGCACCAAGTAAGTCAAGTGTCTGAAAACCGTGAACAATTTGCTCTAAGAAAATGGTGCTAGCAGGACGAATTTGTTCTATTGTTGTGCTCGCATTCATCAATCCTTTTATGATTATAAATCCAAAAGATGTAATAATAACCGGGCTCATATATTTGCCTAAAATATTTAAAACTTTAGATTCTCTGTAGCTAAAAGCAAAAGTTAACAAACAAAAAAAAGCGCTAAAAGCAGCAAGTCCAACATTAGGAAGCAGCGGAAAAAGCATTTCGTATGAAACGGTAACGCAACGAGGAATTACCAGGAAGGGCCCGAGGATGAGCATGCAAAATAAAATTGCTAAAAAACCAGGAACTTTGCCAGCTCTATTAAAGAAAACTCTGTAGTTTCCATCAAACAAAATCATTGCAACAAGTCCGATAATTGGAATTAAAACGCCCGTTAGTAAAAACCCTAAAGTACCAACGATATATTGACTACCAGCAGCCACTCCAGCCTTGATTGGATAAATCATGTTTCCAGCACCAAACAACATGGTGAAAACTGCAACACCGATTGTAAGAAAGCTTACTGATACATGTTTTTTCATTTAAATCCTTGTGTAAAAAAATACTATACTTTAAATAATACGGAATTTTGTATTTTTATCAAATTTCATGCGATTTGAAAGGTTAATTGTAATTTTTAAAAATATAAAATATTCAAAAATTTAAGGAGCCTTTGAAAATTTCAAGGGCTCCTTTTTTTATATCAAAATATAAAATCTTGTGGTCTATCTTTGAGAGTGGCGAACGTATTTTTTATTTGTTGGGTCCCAAGTTTCATTTTTAGATTTTTGTGCTGTTAAGATTTCTGGGAAGATTTGTTCTGGAAGTAATCGATGTCCGCATTGCAAACATCCGTATCCATAACCTTGGTCTATTTTTACTTTTGGATATTGCCAACAGCTACATTGACAATCAACTATTTCTCGTGTTGCGCGCCTTAGTCCTTGCCCGGTGTATTCAAAGCCCCGACATAAGTTAGAGCTGTGTAAAGAGTTTGCAATAAAAAGCAGAGAGATGTACAACAATTTTTTCATAAGGCCCCCCTTTGAGTTATTTGTTTTCTTAAAAAGAAGGTAACAATTTCTCAAAGGCGAAAGCAATATTTAATTTATGTATTGTGCTTGATGATGAATTCAAGCCATCCCTGGGGCGTTCCCGTATCAAAACGTTCACCTTTGAGTTTGACAGCTAAAACCTTAAATCCTTTTTTGATCATCAGGTTAATCGTGTCGGGAAGTAAAATTTCACCGCCTTTACCAGGTGGAGTTAACGGAATGTGGGCAAAAAGAGATTGGTGTAAAATAAAACGACCGACAATTGCTAAGTTTGAGGGCGCATCTGCCGCGTTTGGTTTTTCGACTAAATGATCAATTTCGAAAATGTCATGAGCTATTTGTGTTCCTGGAGCAATAACTCCATAAGCTGAAATTTTTTCATATGGAACTTCAAGAACCCCAATAACCATAGCTTGATGCTCGTGAGCAACTTTTGCAAGGTATCCAATTTCTGGGTTTGTTCCAAAAATAATATCGTCTGGGTATGCCATTGCAAAAAATTCATCATTTTGAATTGCTGGTTGCGCATGCAGCAGGGCGTTTGCAACGCCTTGTGGTTTGTTTTGAATAAAATATTGAAACTTTGCGATGCTTATCAGATCGTTAAGCTCTTTAAGACAATCGCTTTTTCCTTGTTCTGCTAAAATCTGTTCTAGGTGATGATTCCGTGCAAAATAATCTAAAATTACGCCTTTTTCTGGAGAAAGAATAATGAGCATGTTGTTTATTCCTGCATCTACACCTTCTTGGACAATGTATTGAATTGCAGGTTTGTTTGAAAGTGGCAGCATTTCTTTTGGAATTGATTTTGTAATTGGTAAAAAACGACTACCAATTCCTGCTGCAGGAATAATTAATTTTGTAATTTTCATATTAAAATTGCTTTAAGAATTGCAGATTACTGCTATGTAAAAGTCTAATGTCTGAAATTTTATATTTAAGCATTGTGAGCCTAGTTAACCCAAATCCAAAGGCAAATCCTGAATATATTTTAGGATCTATGCCGCCATGTTTTAAAACATTTGGGTGAATAAGTCCAGCTCCCATAAGCTCAATCCAACCGGTTCGTTTGCATGTTGAGCAACCGCTTGAGCAAAATGGGCACGAAGCGTCAATCTCAAGTCCAGGTTCAACAAAAGGAAAGTATCCAGGTCGAACCCTAATTTTGATCTCTTGCTCAAAAAGCTTGCTCAAAAAAGTTTTTAATGTTGCAAGCAAGTTTGAAATCGAAACATCTTTTGCAATGTACATGCCTTCAAATTGCATAAACATAAAATCGTGCGACGCGTCAGTTGCTTCATTTCTCATAGTTCTACCAGGAGCAATAATTGCAATTGGAGGCGTCTGCGTTTGCATAGTTCGAATTTGCACGGTTGAGGTTTGCGTTCTAAGCAAATGAACTGGGTCGATCCAGAAGGTGTCAGAATCTTCTCGAGCTGGATGATTTTGTGGAATATTTAGTGATGTGAAGTTAAAGAATTCTGTTTCAAGCTCAGGTCCATCGGCTACCGCAAATCCCATTGAAATAAAAATATCTTGTATTTGTTTTGTTATTTGAGTGTATGGATGCAAGCTGCCATGCTGAGTTGGTTTTGATATGGTCACATCAAAATACTTTTGTTTTTCTTGCTGAGCATTGATTTGAGTTTGAAAAAAAGTCTCTTTTTTTTCATCAAATTGTTGTTGAATCTCTTTTTTTAATTCATTTAGGCTTGGACCAACCAAACGTTTTTGATCGGCGTCCATGGTTTTTAATTGTTCAAAAAGTTGAGCAATACTTCCTTGGCGTGATAGATATTGTAAGCGAAAAGTCTCAAGATCTGTTTCATTTAAAACGTCATTGAGCTTTTGTATTAAATCTTTTTTTAGTTCATTTAAATTATTTAAATTCACGTTGGGTTTAGTCCTAACCTCGTAGTCCTCAGGCATGACCTGGAAATCGAGTAATTAAATGGCATTTTTCAATCTCTTCATCATTTAAAATAGCGTATCAAAGGTTGCCTTCCTTTGCAATTAGGTTTTTGGGTGCGTGTCGTGGCAAGGCGATAACCTATGCAAAGAGTCGAATGGGTACGTTCTGATTAAGTTGATCACGTAGCAATATTTGCCATCTGGATACAAGATATTTCAGCCAAATTCACAATAATAAAAAAATATCACAAAACTCTTGTTTTTTGGCTTTCAAAAAGGGTATTCTTGATTTAAGAGGTTAAATTAAAGTGTAAACAAAGTTTTTTAAACAATGTTTTACAAAAAATGGAGGAAGTATGAAAAAAGTATTAATGGTATCAATGTTGGCTCTGTATGCAGATATTTCTGCAATGGAAAATTATAGCAATAGTCCAGATCAGGTTGAAAGTAGCAGTGAAGAGGATAGAAACAATACCCCCTTACATATCGCTGCTGAAAAAGGTGACGTTGAGTCGATTCAAAGGCTTATAAGACAAGGGCACGATATAAATGATAGAAATTCTTTTGGAGAAACACCGCTACATCTTGCAGCATCAGAAGGTCATTTAAATGCAGTAAAAGCTCTTTTAAGGGTTGGGGCAGATGCAAATGCAGTTGACCGAGATGGCGATACTCCGTTGCATATGTCCTCTTTAGATGAACATCATGAAGTTTCCAATGAGCTTATTAAGGCTGGGGCAAAAGATAATATTGTAAACATCTATGGTCAGACAGCATCTGATTATGCAGCATTAAATAAAAAGCTAGAGGAATTAGATAGCCAGATAGAAGAAGATAATATTACTTATTCAAGCGTTGATGCTTTAGATAATCCGCCAAGGTTAAGACAAAATAAAGTTTCATAGTAAATAAAAAGTCTTTTTGTGGAAAAGATATAATAATAAAAAAGTCGCCTCATTTTTATAAATGAGGCGACTTTTTTATTGAATGTATCAAGTTTTGCAATGCAAGATCATGGATTAATGGTTATACAAATTATTGATTTGTCTATCATGCTGAATTATCAAGCGATTAAATAATTTTGGTCGTATCTCTATTTTCAAAAACATCAAAAATCGATAATGGAGATGATTTTCATGTGCGTCATATGTGTATAAAAAAGACCTTATTATCGAAAAAGAACAAAATCGATAAAAAAAGATAAACGTATTTACATCAATTCTGCTCATTGTGCATTGCCTAATTTTCAGCGTAAATGCACTGATGCAACAAGCAGCTTTTGCAAAATCCGT
>JAPLIP010000049.1 GCA_026389065.1 Candidatus Dependentiae bacterium | reverse complement strand
TGTAATGACATACAGCGCAGACTCAATAATGTATGTATTTATTGGAATGGCTGCAGTAAATTATTCTATTTCGCATCCATTAAGAGAAGCTCTGTATATTCCGACCACCAAAGATATGAAGTTTAAGGCTAAGGCGTGGATCGATACTTTTGGCACTAAGTTTTCTAAGGGTTTTGGTTGTATAGTTTCGAATTCTATTAATTTTTGCACTGCAGGAACATCTCTTGCAAATACCGCTTACGGTGGCGTGTTTGGAGCGTTAATGTTGCTTTGGTTTACTGCTTCATGGTTGCTTGGCAAAAAATATGAAAAATCAACTCGCAACAATGAAATTATTGGCAGCGATATTCCTGGAAATATGTAAGCAGGCACAGGCTAAATTGATTATAGAGAGATAATAATAAAAGAAAGGACCTTGTACATGTTAAGTGCGGCTTTTAAAAAAATTGGTGCCATTGTTAAAAAAATGGGCTTATCTATCGACCTGGACAACCAAGAGCGCAAGCAGGTGCTATGGCTAGCCTTTGCATTCTTTTGTGTGATTGGTGCATATACCGTTATTAAAGAAATGAAAGATGTTCTTTTTGCTCAAATTGTAGGATCTTCATCTCTTGGCTCTGTGAAATTTATTTCAATGTTTGTTCTTCTTCCGGCAACGCTTTTATATGCCAAGCTAGTTGATTACATGAGCAGGTTTTGGCTGCTTGTTTTTTACTGCGCGCTGTATGGCGTTGGTGGCCTTTTTATAGCATATTTTCTTGCAGATCCAGTAATTGGTCTGGGAAATGGCGTAGCGAATTCTAATCGTTATTTTGGGTGGTTTATTTATCTGTTTTATGAGGGAGTTGTTCCTTTTGTGGTAAGCGTTTTTTGGTCGTTTTGTAATTCTATTGCGAAGCCAGAGACTGCAAAAAAAGGGTATACGCTTATTATTGCGGGATCTAAGCTTGGTGGAATGTTTACAGCTGGTATAGCCTGGGCATTGTTTACGCCAACGACTGTCTTAGGGTCGCTAGGTTGGACTTCTTTGTGTAGGCATCAAATTTTACTCATTGGCGCTTCTGTTTTGCTGGTCTTGTCGCCAGTTGTTATTTACTTCTTAATGAAGACATCTTCGGAAAAAAGCTTGCATGGGTACGAATCTTCTTATGATTATGAAAAAGAACAAGAGAAAAAAGGGGACTCTGAAACAGGAATGTTTTCAGGTCTTGCTTTGATCGTAAAGCATCCATATATCCTTGGTATTTTTGGGATGATGTTTTTTTATGAGCTTGTAAACGTTGTTCTTGGCATTCAGCGAGTTGTGGTAAATCAAGTTGGGGCAAAAGATGCGGCTGCATTTACTGGCACGATGTTTAAGCAAAGATTCATGATGCATTGTGTTGGCATGGTTGTTTCGTTCTTTGGTACTCGTGTTTTAATTAAGCTTTTAGGCGAGCGCCTGTGCTTGCTGTTGATTCCGATTTTAACCGGTTTCTTATTGGCGTACTTCATGATAGCCTACGACGAGCAGGCAGTGTTGTATGTGTTTATGCTTCTTGGAATGATGAATTATGCATTCGCATCTCCACTAAGAGAGGCGTTGTATATTCCTACAGTTAGAGATGTTCGCTTTAAGTCAAAAGCTTGGATCGAATCTTTCGGGCAACGCTTTGCAAAGGCTTGTGGGTCTGGAGTCATTGGGTCAATTCAAAAAGTTGCAGCGATTGGAACGCCTCTTTATTTAGGTATGTTCTCAGGCTTTTTTGCTTGCGTTGTAGCTCTATGGGTCGGCGTAGCCTGGCTTCTTGGCAAAAAATATGCGTCACTTGTTAAAAAAGGCGAAGCTATTGGTGCGGAATAATGGCTTAAAATTTGTAATTTTTTGTTTTTCAGGTACTCTTGTACATATGAATTAGTAACATGTTTTTTAGTGATAATAACTTAAATTAAAGGACCTCAAAAGGTGTATTTATGATAGATTTTAAACAGTTGATAGATGTTGGTTTACATTTCGGCCACCAAAAATCGAGATGGTGTCCAAAAATGGAATCTTACATTTGGGGGCATAGAGGCGGTGTTCATCTTATAGACATTTCAAAAACCGCATATGCTTTGCAAAAAACTGCAACGTTTTTAGAAGCTGTTGTTGCCCGTGGTGAAACTGTTTTATGGGTTGGAACAAAAAAACCAGCAAAAGAAATGATCGCTACTGTTGGTCAAGCAACAAAAATGCCATACGTTGATTATCGCTGGGTTGGTGGAACAATTACTAATTATCATCAAGTGAAAAAAGCTGTTACTAAGCTTCTTCATTTTGAAGATGTGATTGCAAAATCTTCAAAAGAAAATTCTCCTTATACAAAAAAAGAAGTTGTTAGATTCCAAAAGCTAGCAGAACGTTTAGCTAGAAGTGTTGGTGGTCTTAAAGCTTTGACTCAAAATATTGGCGCAATTGTTTTAATTGACGTTCGTAAAGAGCAAACAGCATTGTTAGAATCTGTTGCATCAGGAGTTCCTGTTGTGGCATTGGTTGATACAAATTCTGATCCAAGTGGCGTTCAATTCGTAATTCCTGGAAATGATGATTCTGCAAAAGGTATCGCATTCGTTTTAAATTATTTACAAGATGCTGTTCTTAAAGGTATCGCTAAAAAAGCAGAAGTAAGCAAAAATGCAAAAGATGCGGTTGAAGCTCAAAGAGCTGCTGCAAAAGATGCTGCTGATTCTAATAAATCTTTTGAAGCAAAAAGAGCTGAATTAAGAGATATCGTTATCGATACTTCTGATGAAAGCGATGAAGAAAGTTCAGATAAAAAACGGGTTGCTAAAGTAGCATTTAAAAAACCTGTTGCTAAAAAGAGCGCATAGGCAAATCTCTGCAAGGAGAGATGTCTGAGTGGTCGAAAGAGCATGATTGGAAATCATGTATGTTCTGAAAAGAGCATCGAGGGTTCGAATCCCTCTCTCTCCACCATTCATTTTTCCCTAAGTTGGCGCAAGATAGCTATATTTTTAAAGTATATCTATAGCGTGTTTGAAAAAAATGAATGGCAGGCCAGAGCTCAAAGGACTTTAAGTAAAGTATTTGAAGTGTCTGTTGCAACATAGTGCTCGTACAAAAATTGATTAAAAAGCTGAGAGAAGTTTTTAAAATTTAAGGTGTTTAAACTGTCAGGTCCGGAAGGAAGCAGCAGGGACATTTTTAAATTTGTAAAAGCTTCTCTCTTTTGTTAAATAGCTTAGGCAGGATGTTTAAAAGTTGAGCAAGGTTATTTTATGAGCCAAGTAGCATTAAATTTAGCTAGAAAATGGCGCTCGAGCAATTTTAAAGAAATTATTGGGCAAGACTTAGTTATACGAATTTTGCAAAATAGCCTATTTAAAAATCAATTTTTTCCTGTGTATCTTTTTTCTGGACAACGTGGTTGTGGAAAAACGTCAACAGCTCGTGTATTTGCTTCTGCAATAAACTGTAAGAAGCTTTCAGAGTTTCAAAATAATCCTCAAATTAACTCTGTTCCTTGTTTGCAGTGTCATTCATGTGTTGCAATGACACAGGGTCGGCATCCAGATTTTATGGAAATTGATGCAGCGTCTTACACAGGTGTTGATAACATCCGAAACATTATTGATACATCATCATTTTTACCGCTTTTGGGCGATCGTAAAATATATTTGATTGATGAAGTTCACATGCTGAGCAAAGCAGCATTTAATGCATTTTTAAAAATTTTAGAAGAACCTCCAAAGTTTGTGGTTTTTATTTTAGCAACGACAGAGGCGCAAAAGTTGCCAGAAACGGTTCGCTCTCGTTGTTTTCAGTTATTTTTTAATCCTGTTGGGCTTGATCAAGTTATTAAGCATTTAGAAAATATGTGTCAAAAAGAATCGATTGATTATGATTCTTTTGGGCTTGAGTTGATTGCTCAAGTATCACAGGGTTCACTTCGTGATGCAATTAACCTTTTAGAGCAGGCTCGATTTGCTGATAGTAAGGTTACCAAGCCAGTTGTGCTTTCAGTTCTTGGATATTTAGATGATCGAGCATTATATAAGCTGCTTTCTTTGATGATTGTAAAAGATCATAAAGAATTGTTAGCTTTTTTTTATGACTTATCAAAACAAACAATTTCTACAGATTATGTCGTAAAAAGATTTGTTGAGCTTTTGTATGATGCAATTGTTTTAAAGTATGGCGGCGAGCCAAGATATTTTTCAGATATGTCTTCAGAGCTAAAAGAATTAATTAATGATTTTTCTATGCAGCAACTAACGGTTTATTTTGATCAGATTTGCAGCTTAGATATGGCGCTTTCAAAAACGAGCAAGAAGCAACTTCTTTTTGAATCAATGATAATTCGATTAATGAGTAAAGATTTATCTAGCCATTTTATTTTAAATGGTGAAAAAAAAAAATAAGCAATCATCGCCCGTAGCGAGGTCTGTAGGTCAGTCACACCAGGCTGATGGATTATCAATTGAAAATAGCTTACGAGCGCATGGAGCTGAAAACATAGGCGGATTGCCTGAGCAAGATGTATCACCTGATTCTGGTCTTGTAAAATGGCAGATGTTTATTAAAGTTGTACATGCTCATATTGATCCTGTGCTGGCATCAATGTTGTTTGAAACGGATTTTATTAAATTTGATCACGCTAAAAAGATTGTACATTTGGTAACTTTAAAAAAATTTACTATGTTTCAAGATTTATTTATTGAACAAAGGACAAATTATCAAGAATATCTTGATCGGATATTTGGATTCAAAACAGTTCTCGTTGTTGAATTTGTAAAGATCTCAGAGAAAAAGAAGATGGATGAACAAAAAAAGGAGACGTCTGGTTCAGTTGTGCAGATGCATTCAACGCAGGTAACTTCGTCGAATGCAATTGGCTCAGCTCAATCAAGGCGACAGGCCACTGGACAGAGAACTTATGACCGGGCTGCTGCAAGCAGCAGAAATGTAGGTGATCGATCTGTAAGTGTAAGTGTGGGTAGAAATGAAAAAAATATTGATATTACTGATGAAAAAAAATGGAAGTTAACCCATAAATTGCTTGAGCATTTTGGGGGAACTGTGCGCGAAATTATAAAGGATTCAAATGAATTTGATGCCTAAGGTTGTCATTGTTGGACGAACTAACGTAGGGAAGTCGTCATTGTTTAATCGAATTGCACCAAAAGTGAAAAGCTTAACGCTTGATCTTGAGGGTGTGACTCGTGATATGATAACTGATTTTGTAGAGTGGAATGGTGTTAAGTTTGAATTGGTTGATACCGGTGGTATTGATCTTTGTAAAAAAGCTGACGAAATGACATGCCTAGTTACTCAAAAAGTTAAAATAGCTTTAGAACAAGCATCGTTGTTGCTGTTTGTCGTTGATGGTCAAACTGGCATAGCAGAGCAAGATATGCACATACGTAATTTTTTGCATAATCTTAAAAAGCCTGTCTTTGTCTTGGTAAATAAAGTTGATACCTTTGAGCACGAAGAAAATATAGGTCAATTCCACAAATTTGGATTTGATAATATTTATGGAGTTTCTGCTGCACATGGTCGTAGTATTGGTGATCTTTTAGACCGAGTTGTTGAAGTTATTTCGCAAACTAAACCAACAGTTCGAGTAATGGACGAAGAACCTGAGTTTAAAGTTGCCTTTTTAGGTCGCCCGAATGCGGGAAAATCTTCACTCATGAATTTGCTCTTAGATCAAGATTTTTCTATTGTTTCTCCTGTTGCAGGAACTACTCGTGAAGCTCTTCGAAAACGTTTTGCTTTTAACAAGCAAGTAGTTGAATTAATTGATACTGCTGGGGTTCGCAGAAAAAGTGGTGTAAATACTGAGCTTGAGTCCATGATGGTAACCAATGCGCTGCAGGCTGCTAAGCGTGCGCACATTGTTTTACTTTTAATTGATGTCCAAGAGCCAGAATTGACCTCTCAAGAACTTAAATTAACATCCTATGCTTTTGAAAATGGTTCTGCGGTCATTGTTCTGTTTAATAAAATGGATTTGCTTGACGAAGAAAAACAAGAATATTTGGATTCATCAAAAGAAGAATATAAATACTTTTTGAAAAAACTTGAGACTTTAAGCATTTCGTGCAAAACGGGTAAAAATGTTGGCAAGGTTTTACCTTTGGTTCAAGATGTCTGGGAGCGCTTTGGAACTCGTTTTTCTGAGCGTTATTTAACAGATCTTTTTATGGATGCTTTGGTTAAAACTCCTTTGTATAAAAATGGTCAAAGGTTAACTTTTCACAGAGCTCATCAAGTAGGTACTGCTCCGATTAGAATTGAACTGATCGTACGAAATACAGAAATATTTGAAGAAAATCATCGTGCTTTCTTTGAAAATATTTTGCGCAAAGCAAAAGATTTAAAAAGTATTCCTCTGTTCTTTTACGCTAAGGCAAAAAGAGACTTAAGATAGTTTGTAGCTTTCCTTGTTATTTATAATCCTTTTTTAATACAATTATTTCAAATCTGAAATAAAAACTATTAAGAAAGGATTTTTTTATGCAAGCAGATATGACTTTTAGGGGCATTGACTCATCTGTTGCAATGGAGCAGTGTTTAAAAAATACTTTGGCAAAGAAGAGCCAGATTCTATTTTTGTGCATGTTGTCTTTGAAGGAAGCTTAAATCATCACATGTTTTCTTGTGAAGTTCGAATTAAATCTCCACATTTTGACTTGATAGCAAAGCGTGAGGGTAAGGAGATGTATTCAGTTATTGATGAAGTTATGCATATCATGGAGCGAGAGCTTCAAGTGGCAAAACAACAAATTGTTAATGATATTCGCAAAAGACCAAAAGCCTTTTAAAAAAGTTTTGAATTTAAATAAAGAAGCGCGCCTATTTTGGAAGCGCTTCTTTATTTGTTTGTTATCTGCGATTAGCAGCATCAACCTCCGCAGATGTTTTTGCTCCAGATTGTCTTAATCTTTTGATTACATCCTGATTCATAAGGCGATTAAATCTTGAATTTTTTGATAAATCGAAGGCAATATCTAAAGGAGTTTTGCCTTCACTGTTTTTCTCATTTACTCTTGCATTATTCTCTAACAAACCATTTATTGCAGATTCGTCATTTTTTAGAACTGCAAGGTGTAGCGGGGTATTGTTTTGATTGTCTTTAATGTTTATAAAAGAAAGATTTGACAATAACTGTTCAGTTCCTGCTATTGATGCAATATATTTTGGTGTTTTTTCGTCGAAGCTAAGAGCTTTCACAGCTGGCTTTGGAGCCTTGTTCATTATACTATCAAGATATTTATCAGTGTCTTGGATTGGAATGTTTTTTGCTTCATCAGCGTTTTGGGTTGAAATGTTTTTTGCTCTAGATTGATTTTTTTTTGCTATATTTCTTTGTTGTTCTTCTCTTTGTATCTTTTTTAGTTCTTCTGCTGTTTGTTTGTTTTTTATTTCTATACCTGTATCATCCCACTCATCATAGTCAATTTCTGGTCCATACGTATGACTGCCACTTAAGAGCAGTAAGCTTAAAAAAGCTGCATTTAATTTTTTGAAGTCCTTCATTTTTTCACATCCTTTTTTGGATAAAAATATATAATAGTTCATATCATCTCATAGTTTGCATAACCAAAATCAAGATTTTTTTAATTTAAATTAATTAAATTATTGGTTTATGAGCATTTGTTTATAAAATTAGTAGATAGTAAATGTTCTAATAAACGTATTTGCCAAATTCTTTAGCAGTTTTGCCATTTTTATTTTTAATAGATTTGTCTGCTCGAGCTCCTAGTAAAAATTCTTCAGTTTTTTCAGATGCATATAAATCGTTATGCTTGCTTAATCTGTTGGCGTAGTGCAATGGAGTATTTCCTTGCTTGTCTTTTTGATTAACAAAAGAGTTATTCTTGAGCAGTTCGTTTGCGAGATCAGCTTTTCCATTTTCAGCAGCATAGTGCAAAGCTGTTTTTCCTAAAAAGTCTCTAACGTAAATGTTTGCACCATGTTCAAGTAGTGCATTTGCCATGGGTTGATTGCCTTTTTGGGCAGCGATATGCAGTGGAGTTTCGCCCTTGTTATTTTTAGCATTTACATACGCATTAACTGAAAGTAATTCTAGTAAAAGAGTTGGTGATTTTAGTAAAGATGCTACATGTAATGCAGTGTCGCCATCATTATCTCTCATATTGATAGAATCTTTAAAGCTTTTAGTGTTTTTATTCTCTTGGATTATTCTGATGGCCGCGGTTATTTTTTTATAAATCTTGGATTGGATATCAACTTTTTTGGGATTATTGCGATAATCTTTTAGTTCATTTATTAATCTTTTTATATCTGAGATATTTTCTGCCAAGGTATCTTTTTCATCATCTGTCGTGAAGTAATCAGCACTTTGAGAGTTTTTTAATGTTTTATGTTCCGGTTGATCATCGCTAGCATGTTCTGTTTGCAAAAGACTCTTTTGCATTGGAGATATTTGATTAGAGCTTAGGGTTAGTAAGCTCAAAAGAGTGACTTTTAGTTTTTGAAAATGCTTCATTTTTGATATCCCTTTTTTATAAAAATATATTACTCATAATAGTTTGGCATAATGCAGGGTTCTAAAATCAATAGTTTTTAATTTAAACAGACCATTCTATTCGAGA
>JAPLIP010000048.1 GCA_026389065.1 Candidatus Dependentiae bacterium | reverse complement strand
TGTTCCTCTGGCCGGAACAGGGCCCTTAAGTATTGTGGAATACTTAAGAATCGCCATTTAAGGGAGACCCTTAAAAAGCCCCTGACGCAAAATTCGAGTCTTCGCCTGGCGGCTCATTGCCTCTCAGCTTTGCTAACAATGTTTTGAAAACATATTTCATAAAAGTCCCGCTCATGGTGAGTGTTTTTGCAACGCAAAATCTATCGAACCATGAAAACAGATTAAATTTTGTCGAATGCTTAGCTATGCAGGCGAAGATTACCATCTTCGCACAAGTCACCGCAACGTAGAAAACAGTTATGAAAAAAAGAGTTTTTATCCAAACAAGCCCTTCGGTCGTTTTTGTTTCTAGCCGTGTGAAGCCCTGCGTAACAAGTAAGGCGAAACAAAACCTTATGGGCGTCGGGTGATATATAAGTGGGTGTCCCACTTATATGGCGGATTCCAAAGCGTCGCCAGGAACGCTTTGGGGCCTGAGCGGCCAGAGCTCAACACATAAGTAATAAAATAAATAATCAACTTAGTGGCAGGAGGCTTAATAAAAAATATGATTTATAAATAAACTTTAATCAATCAAAAATGAATAGAAAAAAGAGTCCCTTTGTGTTAGTGTGTCACTCAAGAAAATAGCATGATGTGTGCTATTGTACATTTAAGGAGTATTAACCATGGTACATGTTCAAAAAAACAAACTTTTCTTAGCAAGCATCTGTGCAGTAAGCTTTTTTGGTAAATCAGCACAAGCTTCTAACTTTTGCAACCAAGTAAAATCATCTACCGTTGCGGTAGCTTCTAGCATTAATCAAAAATCATCTTCGGCTTGTCACTCAGTTGCATCACACATTCCTGGATTAGTTTTAACATCAGTTCTTTTAGATTCAGCGAATCTCGTAGCTAAATCAGTAGCTCAGCGTTCAGTGCAACGTGGTCAAGGTTGCCCAGTTGGTGGTTTGGTTAATGAAAAAGTAGTCGTTAGCTCAGACTCAAAAGTTGACGCTGAAGGGAAAGCGGTAGTTAATGAAGTTGCTGCTCATGTAGTTGGTGTTCGCGCTGGACGAGTTGAAGTAGTTGCACAATTACCTGTTGATGCAAAAAATAAAATTGATGCTTTAGTGAAAGCAGATTATTCAATTAATCTTCCTTCTTTCAAGCACATGGCTGCAACATTGTTAACGTATGTTGCGTTTCAAAAATTTGTTGCTAAAAAATAAATTATTACAATTTTGTCATTTTCATGAAATGATAAAGTAAGATTATAAAAAAGGTTGCTCGTTGTTGAGCGACCTTTTTTTTGTAACAGAAAGGATATTTTTAGTGAGACTGATTACCCCAGCTTCTTGGATTACTTTGAGTCGAATTGCGCTTACTCCATTGGTTGTTTATTTTTTTATACAAAATTTATGGGGCTTAGGATTTATATTTTTTACGGCGGCAATGCTTACCGATTTGCTTGATGGGTTTGTAGCTAGAAAATTTGGGCAGGAATCACCGCTTGGACAAATACTTGATCCAATCGCAGACAAAATTCTTTTAAGTAGCAGCATGTACACGTTGCTTTCAATTCTGGATGTGTCATGGCAAGCAAAAGCATGCATTTGGTTTTTGATAACGAAAGAATTTATACTACTTTTTGGTGGTGCAATTCTTTGGTTTACGTCCCATTTTTTTATTCCTCCCACTATTCTTTCTCGGTTTGTTAGTGTTTGTGAAGTTGCCTTGGTTTCAATGCTTCTTTGTAGTAAAGTTTGTACATATAATTTACCTGATTTCATACTGCATGCAGTTTTAATTATTAATGTTTTTATCTCGAGCATGCTGCTTTTGCGATATCTCATTTTTTTAATAAAAAAACATTCAAAATAAAAATATAGGAACAGATGAAAAGATTTTTTATGTGCTGTTTTTTGACGATTTCTACCATTCATTTATCTGTGCAATCGTCTGTTTTTAAAACAAAAAAAATAAAAGAGCCAAGTGTGCAAGATATTAAAATTCAGCTTGCGCAAAATTTGCAAGATTTACTTTTGCAAACCACATCAAGCATTCGCAGTTTGACTCACGTGGCAGATGATGTCGCAAAAGGTATTAAAGAGCTTGCAGGGCAATGTGATGGTCTTTTGTCTGGCAATGATAAAGAAGCGATAAAAGAATATCAAAAGAGAGTTTTTTTATTGCAAAAAAGTTTAATGGAAATCGATATTAAAATTTAAATTATATTATTTTTTTATTTTTTAATTGTGCTCAAAGATTAAACAAAGTATCTTATTTAAATAGAGTTTTTACATAGTCTGAAAAATCAAGGAATGCTTTCATGGCGGGATATAATCGAATTATTTTAGTAGGAAATTTAACAAGAGATCCGGAATTGAAGCAAATTTCATCTGGGATGTCAGTATGTCGTTTAGGCTTGGCAACAAACCGTCCATTCAAAAATAAACAGACCGGCGCAACGATGCAAGAAGTTTGTTATGTTGATATCGACGTTTGGGGAGCTCAAGCTGAAAGCTGTCGTCAGTACCTTGCAAAAGGTCGTCCAGTTTTGATTGAAGGACGTTTAAAGTTTGACACATGGCAAGACGCGCAGGGTGCAACTCGAAGCAAACATTCTATCTCTGCTGATCGCGTTGTGTTTTTATCTAGCAATGCTGGCGGTGACTCTTATGACGGGGCAAGTGAGCAGTCTGATCAGTTTGGTGCAAGCTCAAATGCTGGACCTGTAACTTTTTCAACACAGCACACTGAAGAATTTGCAAAAATAGAACAAGCAGTCGCTAAAAAACAAGCAGCAAAAAAAGCAGCAACTGAATCACACAAAGCTGTTGGTGGCGTTGCAGAATTTAAAGATGAAGCTCCTTTTGATGACGAACTTCCATTTTAATTGACACTTTCATAAGTACATAAAAAGAAACGCAGCATTATTTTTTAATGCTGCGTTTCTTTTTATTGCTCAAATTGTATTGGTTTTTTATAAGTTTTTCCATAGAAAGCTTTAATCAAAAGGGTTTTTTGTCCAAACTGTTGACTTTGCTTACTTCAAAAGATTATCCTAAAAATGACCTTAAAATGGAAGTTTACAAAATAAAAATGGAGGTTTTTATGAAAAGCAAACAGGTATTTTACTTGAGGATGTTTTTGATTAATGTATCGATTGGTTTGACGTTTTTTAGCGTTAATGCAATTCAAGCTCATACTTTTGATCCAATGATTGATTTTAGGGCACCATATTCACTTACTGAGCTGATGCACGAAGGGCTTATCTCGATTGAAAGCATTTTACATGATTGTAGCGGTGACGATATGGCACCAAGTTTATCTCGTTGCTCATCTGAGCTTGCAAGGCTTAACAGTTCTTATGATGAAATGATTAATCGATCAAAGATTGATACGGTTTATCGCGATGATCGTGAATTCTTGCAAAGATTAATTGATAGAATTGATAGTATGATTCACAATCTTGAAGGGTCACCAGACTTGTCGCAAGAAGATCAAGCTCTTTTAAGTGAGAATAGTGAGCAGATAAGGTCACTTAAAGAAAGAGTTTAATTACCTTGGGATCATAAAAAGTACCATTAAAAGTCCCATAAAACTTCAATAGACATTTGAGCGCTGGCCGCCGATGTCTTAAACACAGACCTACCAAAAACAGGAGCAACATAAACAATTTGAAAGTGTGGTAGGTTTTTGTGTGACTCTGTAGCAAAATCAAGTTCTGCTGTCAGCGTGATGTATGCAGCTTGCCAAGGTCGATGGGCTGGAAAAGCGTTGATTACATCATTTGGGAATTGGACCTTGTCTAAAGAATCATAAATCGTTTTAAATTGTTGTGCATATGAAAATGCAGCCATCAAAGATAGACAGGGAATAAATTGCTCTGCTTGAATGTATCCATCAAAGTATATAAAAGGTCTGTGATGAATTGAAGCGTACCCATAATCGGGTAAAAAATTTATATTGTTTGTCTTTGTTGTGTTTAGAGCAACTCTATTTGCAGAATTTATAAATGGCATGACTAAGGCATTGGTTCCAATGTTTAGCCAATCGTAGAGTGCAACCATAACGCTTGCCTCCATTGGTACTCCTAGGCAAGTGTAATTATAAATTGGCACAGAAAATATAGAAATACTTGCAGGTGAATCATTGATTGGAGAAACATTAATAATTGGAACTGCAATTCCGGTAAAAAATGTAAAATCAATAAAATCAATATAATTAAAATCTTGAAAATGTTTTGTGTATCCTGCTGTCAAAAAAGATGGTCCGATAACGCTATAAAAAAATGAATTTTTTCCATTAGAATAAATAAGATTGTCGAGCTTTTTAAGGTAACTTTGAAGGGTTGGATTTGCTTTAATTTCTGATTGGCTTAAGCATTGGCATTTAGAATTTATAGGTTGAATTTTTAAGTGTCTTACATCCACGTTGCTCAGCGAACTTTCAAGAGCAAAATAAAAATTTTCACCAATGTTTTGAGTGTATGTTAATGAACAATTTTCAAAGCTAAAAGTTGCATCAACGAGTGCTTTTCCCACAGAGCTTGTATCTGTTGGTGAAAGCTTTGGATCTACTAATCTTTTTAGCAAATCTTCTGGTCCATTGTATGAAAGCAAGGCTGTTTTTTGTCCCTTGCTGTTGTATGAACTGTCGGCTCTATAATAAGAAAAAGAGCTGTCGAAGCTTGTAAGGTTTTTTGTAGCAAATCGTGGGGTAGTTGTCGTTGTCGTTGGGCTACCAAATGTTGTATCCATTGAGTGCATGAAGGATGATTTAAAACATGCTAGCAAGGCAACTATTTTAAAAAATAATTTTAAATTCATAATTTTATTTGTGATCAGTAATTTACTGGTTGGTTTATGTATTTTTATTAATATTTTTGTTACATTATCTGTGTGCTATATGATTATTAATCAACGCACAATGTCTAGTCTTACATAATCACAGTATCAAGAAAAGGTCTTTTTATGGAAACCGAAAAAAACAACAAAGATATATTCGATCAAAATGATGAAATCTTGCTAGATCAAGATGCTGAGCTGCATGATCAAGCAGAGCAAGAAGTCAATCCTGATGATAAAAAAAGCGCTGAGCAAATGTGCTATGCAGAGCTTTCAATCTGGAAAGATCAGTGCAAAAGAATTTCTGCAGAGTTTGAAAATTTTAAACGACGCACCGAGCGAGATCAGCTTCGTTGGGCTGAAATGGCTAAAGAATCATTGCTTCAAGAATTATTGTCATTTATTGACACTTTTGACATGGCGTTAAAAGAAAAAAACGGTACAGACTGTGCCGGCATCGAAATGGCTTATCAATCGTTAATTAAATTGCTTTCAAAGCATGATGTTTCGGTGATGAAACATGTAGCTGATTTTGATCCTGAGTTTCATGAAGCGGTGATGCAAGTAGCATCTGACTCGCATGATTCTGGTCAGGTAGTAGAAATTTTAGCAAAGGGATTTATGCTTAAAGATCGAGTGCTTCGTCCAGCAAAAGTTTCTGTGGCAATCTAGGGTTATAATTTTTTAGGGTTTTAGGTGGTATTTTATGAAAAAGATATGTGTCTTTTCGTTTCTTTTGGTATCAAGTTTTTTAAATAGTTGCTGCGATGGTTCAACGGTAGCACATGTTCCTGTGGCTACATGTTTTGATCAGGAAGATGTATTGAAAGCTGCATTGAAAGGATTTAATCTTGGCAAAGCAGAAGGTTTTGAAAATGGAATGAGTGCTGGTGCTGAGCGTGGCGTCATTGCAGGCTTTGAGTACGGTCGCAAGCAAGGAGTTGTTGATGGCTTTTCACTGAGTGCAACCATGGCATCAAACTCATTAACCTTTACAGACATGGTCGGCGAGCTTAAGCGTGGCAAATCTTGGAAAGATTCTTTGAAGGGCGCTGCGCGAACGTGTATTTTTGGTGCTGCGCCTTGCGTAATTTCTCATGTTTTAACAAAGCCTGATGCGACCAATGAACAAAAACAATCTGTTGCTGCAATCTGTGGATGGTTGTCTTTGGCCAATGTTTTAAGAATTGGGTATAAAAATTGTAAATTAGTTCAAAAGACTGCAAAGAAAGATTCGGTTGTGCAAACAGATACTTGTGTTGATTTAATCACCGAAGAAAGCTGTTTTTATGATGAGCCCTATCAAAAACTAGTTCAAAGCGAATATGACATTCGTCAAAAATATAATGCGCTCAAAGATGATGTAATAACATATGGCAACAATCTTGAAATCTCTGCCGCCGATAAGATTATTTTACGTGAACTGTTTCGTAGTTTACGTGAATTTTTCAAACCAGTCTTAGAAGAAGAGCAAGGGCTTGAGCCTGAATCAGCAGAAGCTGAGTGGGCACCGTTTGGGCAAAAAGATGATTATACAAAATAGAAAAAACGGGCTGGTTGGTAAAAAAATAAAAGAGCAGGTTTTTATAACCTGCTCTTTTTTAATAATTGAATTTAACG
>JAPLIP010000047.1 GCA_026389065.1 Candidatus Dependentiae bacterium | reverse complement strand
ATCTTAGTAGCACTCTCGTATATACCCTTAGCCTTTGTATAATACTTAACTATAGACTGCTTAAACGGTATTTGATCTTTTCCTTTTAGCACAAGTAACTGTTCATCTGATTTCTGAGCAAGACGCAAGACAGCTTTAACGTCTGAATCCGCACCTTGTAGTTTTGCAAGTAATTTTGCAGACTGCTCGTCAACATCTATAGGCTTAACCATATCGCCTTCATGGCTGACATCTACTGGCTTATTCCAAGATTTACTTCTTGATCCAGATATTTCATAAGTTTTATCTGAATCTTCTTCTTGTTTTTTCAAATCAAGAAGAATATTATCGATTTCTTTGAGCATTTGGTCAATATTGTTGTAGCTTTTTTCTGCAATAGCTTTTTGCTCTTGAGAGCTTGATGTTTGAATAATTTGATTGTAAGAACCTGTCGCTTCATTATGTACTTTAGTAGCTCTCTTAAGATCAGTAGCTATTCTTGATTTAAGTTTTATTTGCTCTGCTTTTTCTGTTGCACGAGCCAAAGAAGCATATGATTTTTTAGCATCTTTCAATAAAGCTTGAAGATGTTGTTCCATATATCCTAAGCCTTTAACTAAATCTATAGATTTAGGCTTAACGATATCGCCTTCATGGCTGACATCTACTTGCGTATTCCAAGATTTACTTCTTGATCCAGATATTTCATAAGTTTTATCTGAATCTTCTTTTTGGCCATTAGCTTCTTTTGCTTCTGCTTGATTAGACTGAGCGTTGGCCATTAGCTTCTTTTGCTTCTGCTTGATTAGACTGAGCGGCTTGAATCATCAAAAACATTTTATGCACATTATTCTGTATCTTTTCATACAGATCTTGTTTTAAAGAAACCAACTTTGGATCTTGCGATCCATTAAATTCTAAGTTAGCTGCTTGCGTAAAATCGTTATGCTTGACGATTGCCATATTAAAATCACTAATCATGTTCTCTATAATGTTTGCTTCTATTTGTTTTGACTCTCCTGGCAGCGAACTATTTAAGTTTTCAAACGCAGACACAATCTTTTCAATTGATTGATCAGCATCTATCATAACTTTCACAACTAGAGCCTGCGCTTTTGCTACATCATCAGCTCTGTCATCATCGCCATGTGAACCATTTGCAAATCTGACAACGTCAACAATATTTAAAACGTGTTCTGATTGCTGCTCTTGCACTTTGTCTTTTGCGTATTTTACAATATCAACAATATTTAAAACCGTATTCGCTTCTTGTCTTAATTTTTCAGCACGTATAACTTTTCTGAGTGCATTTTTCTTAGATTCAAATTCAGCCATCTGCTTAGAAACATTGCCGACAATGTCTACTATATCCAGAGCCTTTCGCTGCATCTCCCGCTCAGATTCAGGTGAGACACTTCTTACAACTTCAACCACCCTACGATCTTGAACTTGTCCTCTAGGCGCTAAAATTTCACCAGAGGCCCCAATAAACGCCACTGAAAAAATAACACCAATTTGTTGCATCTTCATAAAAACTCCTTTTTAAAAAATTCAGAAATATGTTCTAATCTACTCTCAATTTTTTAAAAAAATCAACAAAAATGAATCGTCTTTTTATTTGCTCAAAAGAAATATGTTGCCACAAACAAAAAGAAGAAGCCGTGTCTTACAATCAGGCTTCTTCTTTTTGAAAAAATTATAATTTATTTAAAATTTTAACTCTGAGCAGCTATCTTAGAAGAAATTCTATTTAATCTTGATTGAACATATCCCTTCATGAATGGAGTTGCCTCTACATCGCCTGGCAAAACATTTTTCAAATTATCCATCGTCACAAGCATATCATCAGGAGACTTAGCCGCTTGCAGTAAAGCTGTTGCTATGTCAGTAGCATGCTGAACTGAATACATACGATTTTTAATATCAGAAGTTCTTGGAAGGTTATTTTTGGTAAATTCAGCCAATTTATCAATAGATTTATTCGCCATATTTCTCATGTCGCGTCCTTGCTGATCTAAATCTGCAAACTTATTACTAGCGAGACTTCTTAGTTGCGCAACAATATAATAAATTTTTGCTGATGATTTTTCTAATCCTTCTTGCAACGCCTCTTTGAGCGCTGGCAAATTAGCTTTTATCTTTTGATCTAAAGACTCTACTGCGCGATCTGCAGATTCATGCACCGCAACCATCTTGCTCTCTAAAAAATTAACATGAAGCTCAATAAGCTGTACAATTTCTGGAAGGGTTTTATCTTTAAAGTCTTGTGCTGATAATTTTAAATATGGCAATATTTGTGCAAGTTTTTCTTGAAAGCTGAGAGGAACTATATCCATCATCTTTAATCTTTTATCAATTGCTTCTACCGTTTTTCCAGCAAAACCAGTTAACTGATTCAAGCGATCTTGGACACTCTTAGGAAGCTTATCAATCATATCATACAAGGATTTGATAATTTGAGCATATCGAGTAATCTGAGCGTCTGACCCAGAAGACTCTAAAGCTTCAAACTCTGCAGTTATCGCTCGTTGAAAAGCAGCTTCTTGCATTGCAATATTTTGCTCATCTGTTTGCTCAAGCTCTGGCTGCCCATCTTTTTGCTCTGCCATTTCTTCTGTAACCATTTTGTCGGCTTCTTGTTCAGCTCTTTGTTCTACTTCTTGAGCAACTACTGCTGCACAAAGTGCATACAATTGATTAGCTGTATCGACTCTTTGAGCCAATGGTGACTTTTGCTTTTCACGGTCATCAAGTGAAAATATATATCCTGCTAAAGCTGTAAGGCCTGCTGCCGTTGCATATGAATAGTTATTTCTCAGTCTAGCATTGCCAAATCGAGATCCAGCACTGCCAGAACCAGAAGAATTATAAAGATTTCGTATTAATTCATAAGATTCATGCGAACTACTTGAATTGTTACTAGATCCAATAGATTTTGGGGTTACAATTAAAGAATTAGAGCCCTTGCTAATTAATAAACTTGACGGTTCTTGAGCTCTTCCTAAATTTTTTACAGATTCTATTTCTGAATTAAGTATCTCTTCTAGGCGCTTTTTATCATCCGTCTCTTTTTGAATTCTATCAGCTTTATTTTTTGCCGCGCGAGCAAGATCGTTTTGATATCTTTGATTTGAGGCCTTACTTCCAGAAATTAAATCTAACTCTTGCCTTACTGCACTTTGCTTAGATTGTGTCATTGAGCTTAATACTTTATCAGATTTAACTTTGTCTAATGTTTTTAAATACTGCTCAACCTGGGATGAATTTAACTGATCTAAAACATCTGCCAGGTCTTGAATGTTTTCAATTTCTTCTAATTTAACATTACGAGCAGACTTAGACATACCTTTGAGCGACTTCGCGATTTGTTGAACTTCTTGAGCGTCAAATCTTAAAGAGCCGCTTGCCTCTTGCTCAATTTCTTGATCAACCAAATTACGTAAAATCTCTTCGCTTTTCTCAGCTTGCTTAGCCGCTTGCTCACGATCTAATTGAATCTTTGATTTGTAAGGCTGTTGCTTTAAAGCATTTTGCACTGTTTGATTAGCCGTATTTTGAGCATCTTGAAAAGCTGATTGTCCACCAGTTCCAGACCAATCCAGATTATTTGGTTTTCCAACCACTCTAGGCACTTTTGGCAAATCTTGATACTTTGGTTTTCCAACAATTCTTGGAACTAAGCCCTCTTGAAGAGTAGATTGAGGCATTTGCGAAAATTTATTAAAAGCATTTCCTGAATTATTCTTAGGAATGATGCCATTAATATTTTTCGGAAGATAATTTCCAGCTCTGCTCGCAGCACCTGTTAATACGGTTGTTGCTCCAGTCGCACCCACAGTCATACTTGCCAAAGACTGATTCGTCGAAAAAAAACAGCCTGTTAAAAAAACTAACTTCTGCTTGGAAAAGAACCTGTTTTTTGATTTAAAATGAAAAGACATAAAAACTCCTTTTTTAATAAGTATGTCTATGTGAAAAATTTTACTACCCGAACAGCTTAGGCATAAAAATTTTAATCTTTCAAATATTTTAAATTATTGATTTCACATCGACATCGACATCGACATCGACATCGACAAAAAAAGAGTGCACTTTCAATAAAGAAAATGCACTCTTAAATTTTTAATTAATCTGTAAAATTTATATCTTACAAACTATTATTTTACTTAGCTGTTGCTGTAGCAAAATGTGATTGAACACGAAGCGCCAAACGGCTAACTTTACGAGCTGCAGTATTTGCATGCAACGTATGCTTCCCTTTTGCTCGAGCACATTGTGCTTGAGCATCATTGAAAAGCACTTGAACTTCATCTTTTGTTTTTCCCGCTTCAAGAGCAGTGAGAACTTTTTTTACAGCTGTTTTAATTGAAGATTTACGAGCAACGTTACATTGATGACGTTTTTCAGCTTGAAGAATCTGTTTTTGTGCTGATTTTGTATTTGCCATAGGAAATTAACCTTTTGAACCTTAAAGAACTTTTTGAATTTTGCCAGCTTTTACACATTTTGTACACACGCTTGCACATTGTACAGGAACACGTTTTTTATGTAATTCATCAATTTTGATAAATCTCATTTTGTGCACGTTTGGATAAACCCAACGCTTTGTTTTATTATTCGCGTGGCTTACTAAATTTGCGACCTGTGGCCGCTTATCACAGATAGAACAAATTCTTGACATGATAACCTTTGTTTTAGACTATATTTTCAACCCATCAGAAATGATGGCCCACCAACTATGGTGATTTAAATATCAAATTCAACTCTAATATTACCGTACTTTTCGATTTTTATCAAACATTAAAAGGAAATCTTATTTAAATTAATGTTTCTCATGGCTCAAGCCAAAATAGGATACCTGATTGAGCTGCTACAAAACAGGCAAAACCAAGCTGCAAAGTTCTTTATGCCCCGCAATCAGAGTTCGAAATGATCGGTCAACCGGTGATAAATCATATTGGCAAATTGTACCTCCAGCCTCGCTCACAAGCAATACTCCAGCCGCCGCATCCCACCATTTTAAATTTTCAAACAAAACAAGATCAAAAGATCCAGATGCTAGATAAGCCAAATCTAAAGCAGCTGCCCCATTAACTCGGAAACGAACCCCATGCTCTAGACTTTTGAGCTGATTTTTAATCTTTCCAAGCATTTCACAATTGCGCAGCCTAAAATCTGAAACCACAATCAAGGCTCCGCTATCCAGCCAGCCCTTTGTCTGCAAATTCAATCTAACGCCATTTCTCCATGCGCCACACCCTTTTTGAGCATAAAACCAATCCTCGACGACTGGGAAATATGTCGTAGCAGCAATTACTTCATTGTGATGCATAAGCGCAACGTTAATACAAAAATAAGGCAAGCCTCGTGTAAAATTCTTTGTCCCATCGATAGGGTCTATGATCCATGTGAACTCTTTTATATCAACCTCTTTGGTCTCTTCTGCAATAAATCCTGAGCCTGGCAGCAAAACGCACAGCTCATTTCTTAAAATATCTTCACTCATAAGATCTACGTTTGTGGCAATACTTAAATCTTTTTTACGATTAATTTCTAAATTCCCACGGAAGTGAGACATTACCAAATCGCCCGCTTTTTTTATAATCGGACGCATAGCTTGAACATATTCCATCTTTTTCTCCAAAAAAAAGGAGGCCCTTGTTAGGCCCCCTTGAACTAAATTTAAAATATTAGATTAATCTCAGGTCTTCTCGAGGCTCTATGCCAAGAAGTTCATACACGTCAGACGCATACAAAGTTTCTTTTTCTAGCAATGCTTGAGCTAGCAAATCAAGTTTATCTCGATTGTCTTTAAGAAGCTGCATAACGAATGCGTACTGCTCATCTAAGATTCTTGTAATTTCATCATCAATTTTTTCAAATGTCTTTTGTGAATAACCACCCTTTGTATCATATGTATCAAGATACACACGTTTACCCAAGGCGTCAGTCATACCATAATAACAAACCATCGAACGAGCTGTTTCTGTAGCAGCTTTAAAATCGCTGTATGCGCCAGTTGAAAGCTCATTGAAAACCAACTCTTCTGCTGCTCGCCCTGCAAGTGCTGCAGCAACTGTTGCGAGCATTTCTTCTTTGTTTCTGCTGTATTTTTCACGCTCTGGTAAAAAATGAGTTACGCCAAGAGCTCTTCCGCGAGGAATGATTGTTACTTTGTGTAAAGGATCCGTATCCTTTGGCATCAATACTCGAGCTAGCGCATGACCGCCTTCATGATAAGCGGTCATCTTTTTATCATGATCAGTAAGAATCATTGTTTTAGATTCTTTTCCAATCATAATTTTATCACGAGCTTCTTCAAACTCATACATACTTACTTCTGTTAGATTCTTCTTTGAAGCAATGATTGTTGCTTCATTAACTAAATTTGCAAGATCAGCACCCGTAAAACCAGGAGTTCCGCGCGCGATTCTTTTAACATCAAGATCTCCAACGACCGTAATTTTTTTCAAATGAACTTTTAAAATCTCTTCACGGCTTAGCAAGTCTGGAACTGGAACTTCAATTTGTCTATCAAATCTACCTGGACGAACTAAGGCTTTATCTAAAACATCAGGACGATTTGTAGCAGCAAGAACAATAATTGGATCTTTGTTAATCTCAAATCCATCCATTTCTGTTAAAAGCTGATTTAATGTTTGTTCGCGTTCTTCGTTTCCGCCACCCATAGAAGAGCCGCGTTGACGACCAATCGCGTCGATTTCATCAATAAAAACTATGCAAGGAGCTTTCTTTTTTGCTTCTGCAAAAAGATCGCGAACTCGAGATGCACCAACACCTACAAAGACTTCTATAAAATCAGACCCACTGACACTAAAAAATGGGCAATTTGCTTCACCAGCAACTGCACGAGCAAGTAAAGTTTTTCCTGTTCCTGGCTCACCGACTAGCAAAACGCCACGAGTGATTTGAGCTCCAAGGCGTCTATATTTTGCAGGATCTTTTAAGAAATCAACAATATCTTTTAAATCTTCTTTTGCCTCATGAGCACCAGCCACAGATGAAAAACGTTCTTTTATGGTAGAAGGCAAAAACATTTTAGCTCGACTTTTTCCGATGTTGAAAATACCACCAGCGCCACCACCATTTTTACCATTACCCCCAGACTGACGTAAAAAGTACCATGCAGAAAGTATCCCTAAAATCATTAAAACGCCAATAACTAGAAATACATGCCACGAGCCTGTAGACATCGATGGAGTGCTTACCGCAAAATCAACGCCATGCTTTTCAAATAAATCAAAATCGCTTGAACGCTCTGCAACCACGGTTTGAAATCTTTGATTATCCTGAGTAAGTCCATCTACAAATTGACCCGAGACCGTAACAGCCTTGACCTGATTTGCACGAACTTTATCCAAAAACTCTTTATATGAAATATTTCCAATGTTTTTAGCATAATCTGTAAGATGAGTAAGCGCTGCCATAAGGCCAACTGCTACAATTATGCCGATCAAAAGGCCTTTTGGGCCAAATGAATTAAATGGTTTATTTGGTTTCATAATACCTTTTCATTTATTATTACTGTTAATATAAGTACGCTATCAATTCTATTTCATAGAGTCTATGATTTAAGGCTAATAAAAAAAGCCAAAAATAGACCTAAACACCTATGTTTTTAATTTATTGTAATAAAAATAGCTCATCCTGTCGATATCTTCTATGGTTTTTTACAAAATGGTTAAAAATATCAATAAAAATTGTTTTTTGTTGTTGCAAATCCATGAGGTAAATGAGATACTAATAGAGTTATTATTGATTCACTACTGAAACTTAAGTACATTTTAAAAAAAGTAAAAAAATGGAAACGGTCAGTAGCTACTGTTCCTTTAAGAAGGTCTTAAAACATGGACAACCAACAAACAATTTTTATCGGCAATCTTGCTTTCAGCACTGATAAAAATGAGCTACAAGATGCATTTGGAAAATTCGGAATTATTTCTGAAATCAACATTCCAACAAACCGTGAAACTGGACAACCTCGTGGTTTTGCATTTGTAAAATTCGAAACAGAAGACGCAGCTAAAGAAGCTCTTTCTATGGACGGTCAAGAACTTAACAGCCGTAGCTTAAAAGTTAACATCGCTCATGGCAAAAAAGAATCTTTCGCTCCACGTAGCGGCGCTGGCAGCACAGGCGGCAGCAGATTCGGCGGCGAACGTCGTGGCGGCATGGGCGGCGGAAGCAGCACAGGCGGCAGCAGATTCGGAAGCGGATCACGCGGTGGCAGCAGCGACCGTGGCGGCAGCAGCCGTTACTAAGTTCTGACCTTTTAAATTCAGAAATTAATACAAAAAAGCCTACCTCAAAAGGGTAGGCTTTTTTGTTGCTTAAAACAAATCTGTTTTAAGATGCTCTATTTTATTAAAGAAAGTTAAAGTCTATTCAGCTTCTGCTATCCATTTAAAAGTAACTGCAGCAAGGAGAATTCTCATCGCCAACCGCCTGCCAAGCGTTTGAGCTTTAGCAAAACGAGCAATTTCCTCTCCTAAAACAAGTCTTACTCGAGCATCATCAACTAACCCTCGATCAGAAAGCCATGATATCTGAGAGTCAATTTCTTCAATCCAAGAAGTTAGGTCAGCGTCACCTTTAGACGAGATTATAAAACGAGTATTTTTACTGATCATAGAATCTGTTAGCTCTGACTTAATTTGATCTCTTTGGGATGCGCTAACTATATTATCACGAACAAGAGTATCAAGAAGAATCGTTACTATTTTATAATCCTGCAAGCTTTGACAATCATCAAAAAGATTACCAAATGCTTCTTCTGGCCCTTGCTTTGAAACAAGATCTAAAAATCGTTTTGAAGATGTAATTTGTCCCATCCTAAACATTCTACGAGTCAGTCCAAACTTTAAAGTTTTTAAAGCAACAGGGTTGTTTTTACCAATATTTGACACAACATTTTCAAGAACAGTAGCTCGGATATATTCTTTTAATTGCGATGAAGAGTTATTCCAAACATCTTCAAGCTTATCGAGCTGTCCTTTATTCATAAAAACACCTACATGTTTTTTATCAGATGCTAATTTAATACTAGAATCTTTATTTACTTTTTGCACCTGAGCGTCAAAAGAAAGCTTAACTCCTTTATTTTCAAAAATATTGGCAATAATTTCTTTTTGATCTAACGATAAAATTGAATAATCTTCATTTATTATATTTTGAACTGAGCTAGCAACAGGCCCAGATAAAAAGTTTTGAACTTTAACACTGCTAACGATGTTAGAATTCTCAAAATCATTTAATAATTCAAGCGATTTCTTTACTTCTTGAACAGCTCTATCAAAACCATTTTCACCGCTTAACGAATTTATTGAACCTAAAACAACACCAAATAAAGACCTCTCTGCTGCTTTTTTCAATGGATCATTAACAAATGATGAAACAATATATTTATTTTCCAATAGTATATTATAAACGATTAAAGCATCTTTTAGCGACTCTGCGCTATGGCTATTAAATAAAGACTCTACAACCTTTGACAGCGGAACAAGGCCTAACTGACTCTCTGAACCATCTGCCACACGAGGAGTCTGCATTAATTTATGTGCAAAATCCTCTGCTGAATCAAAAATACGATATTGTAGCGATAGGCTTACAACAGCTGGGATATAACGTGAATCCAAGCCAACTCTTCCAGAAGTGGATCTAATTGTATCCATAACCTGTTTTAGGATAAGGTCATGATTCATGTGAATAATTTTGTCAACGTCACCACCAAATGATTTAATGGCAGAAAGACCACTGAAAAATTGAACCATATCTCCATTTTTCAATTCTTGCATAACACTATTTTTCAAAGAAGATAATCCATTAGATGTGTTTGATTCAATGGCTTGATTGCTTGCATTTTCTGTTGCTTGTTTCTCTAAAGCTTCTTCATGGGCTATTTGATCTGGTGATTTAAACCTATTTCTATTTGCTTTTTCTAAAGCTTCTCTTGCAAGCCTCTGTTCTCTTTCTGCCTTAAAAGGATCTGCCGATTCTAGGCCTTCAAACTGCCGAGGAAATGCATTTTTAATTTCATGAAAAGCTTTATTGAGTTTAAGTATTTGATCATTATTACTAGGCTGCCCTGCTCCTAATCGGGCAGCGTTTCTGTCAAGGTATGACTTAGTTTCATATTTAGACAAATCAATGTCTCTAGAATTAAACTTATTGTTGCCTTGAACTGACAAATGCGTACGGCTAATTAATTGTTGGTACGCATCCGAAACTTGCTTTGGATTTGCTCCAACGTTAAGGCCAAGCGAAGCATATGCTGCTTGAAGCGCTGGACTTAAAGCTTTTCCTGCAGCACCGCTAGCCGTTTTGGCCATCATCCCATGCAAAGCAACAATTTGTAACGTTGCAGCCATAAACATTATTGACTGCATAGATCTAATCTTTGTGAATTTCACAAGAGCTCCTTTTGTATAAAAAAAATAACTACCTACTTCTTTTATTAAAAAAAATAGATAGCTAAATTCAAGGCTTATAACAAAAAGGCTTAAAAAGAATCGCTTGAGACTTGTCTTAGAAATTTAAAATGCCAATATTTTTAGAATACAAAGGAGAGCAATCAGGGTACGTACAATGATCCTGAAAGCTGGTAAGATATGAAACTTTATTGGTTATTAAATTTAATTGAGCGATTCGAGAGCCCATTCCTTCATTCATACCAAAAACGATATAGTTTCCACATGCTGACCAGCTCGCCTCTTCTTTGCTGCCGCCACCGTGAGTAAGCTGCTTATGCTGACCTGTTTTGATATCGTATGAAAGAAGCTGCATTGCGCCACCAAGCATTTTTGAATATACCAGTTGATCTCTCACTGAACTGTAGCTTGGGCATGCGCAGTAGCCACCATCTGTTATGCCTCGCAATTTTTTATCTGCAAGATTTAAAATATATAACTGTGGCTTGTGCGTTTCAAAATCGGAAACAAATGCAATATGATCTTGATCAATAAAACATGGGGCGATATTATTGCCGTCATTAAAAGTTAATCTATCAAATACTCGTTTTTTAGAAAAAGGATCAATGTATGAAAGATAGAGTTGGCTTGTTCCATCTTTTGAAAGACAAAACACGACACGCTTACCATCTGGAGAAAAAGATGGTTGCATATTCAACCCATCAAACGAACAGATAACCTTGCGCTTTGAAAACATATTCATCATAACCAGCTGAACGTTAGAAAGAGTATTTTCTGAATAAAAAAGCAATGGGCTATCTACATCATTATTCCATCGCGGTGCAAAACTGACTGTTGGAGCATCAACAAATAATTTTTGATTTGTTCCATCAAAATCTGCTATCCAAATTTGTTTGTATGATTTTTCTCGTCCATATTTTGTATGCCAAGTTTGCTTACAAAAAGCTATTTTTGAACAAAATGAACTTTTTTCACCAAATAGCTCTGGCCACAAATCATCTGCGATGCAGTGAGCTAAAAGAATTATAGGGCGATTCTCCTGTTTTATTTTTTTGCCAGATATCATTGACTGAGATGAAATGTCATAAAGTCTCCAAGTATACTCACCTTTGATTGCAGATATAAAAATAGCAACAGAGACATCAGGCTCAAATAAATTTTTTAAATCTGAAAAATGAGTCATTTTATCTTTATGCTGTAAAAAAACTTTAGCTTGCCCGCTCCACTCTAAATCTTTTTTTAAACGTTCAATACACTGGTCCAAAGAACTATCACGCTCTCCGACCACCACTAAACCTAAAGATACTTTTTTTGTTTTTTGTGATTGAACAACTATTTCTAAATCGAAAGATTTTGCACTGCCGTCTACTTGAGCCGTATCAGCATTCAATACATTTTTCTTTTCTTGAAAATCACTTCCTACAGCAAGGCAATAAAAAAATAAAACAGTATAAAAAGATAGATTTTTAAAAATCATGATCAGGCTCCTAGTGCAATGGTAATAGTTTTATTCCAAACTTCTTTTGGATATTTCATAGAAAAAAGTGCTTTGCGCGCTGGCAAATCGAACATTATTATTTTAGAGCTTTGAATAACTTTAACATCATCTGCATCACCCTTTTGACCCACATGAACACGCATTTGACAGGTTGTTCCTTTTTTTATTCCAACTGGTGAAACCCAGCATTGCTCAACAGCCTGTTTTAATTTTGAAGCTACAATCGAATTGTCAAATTGATCCCGACCAAGAAACACAACGTTTTCCAGGTCAATATCATCATCGATCAACTCACTGTCATCTTGACCTTCTGCCTCGCCTACGTTTAAATCTTCAGGCTGATCTTTAACTGGGATTTCTTTTATATCAACCTTGCCAACATCTACAATTTCTGGCTCAACAATATTTGGTATGACTGCTTCTGGCTGAGGAGTTAATGCAACTTCTTTTTCTACAGGTTCTTCTAATTTTATGATCTCTTGCTGAGCAGGCTCTTTTGCCAAAGCAACTTCTGAAATAACTGCTTTTTTTGAAACAATAGATTTTTCGAAAATCTTTTTCTTTTCTGATTTTTCTATAACTATTTTCTTTTTAGCTTTTGCTTTTAGTTCTGTTTTTGGTTTTACAAAAGATTTCAAGCTTAAAGATGCCTCTTTTGCCTCAACTTTTTGCGCTTTTTTTTCTACCTGCTTAGACATTACGTGTCCTGCAGGATTTTTTTTGTTAGTTGCAGATTTTTTTACTGTAACTTTTTTATTGGCAGCTTTTTTATTCTTTTTTGATTGTTTATGTTTTTGATAGGTTTGATAATCAATCACTTTAGATTTTTTATAGACCCCTGATTTACCAATTTTTTGCTTCATTTGAAAATCAGATTCTTTTTTAGAAAGTGGCATTAAAACATATGTTTGCCCAGTATGACTCAAAGATATAGCAAACTGTTCTGGCTTATGTTCGAGCGAAGAAACAAAAATCATTAATCCAAGGATTATGATGTGCGAAAAAAACACAAAAAGTAAAATCTCTGCCAAAAAAACTCTACGTGGTGAGAAATAAAAATGTATTTTTTTAGAAAGAACGCTTGGTAGCAAGTGCAACATACTTGATGCCTCCAGAAACTTTAATAGTATCAACTAAATCAATAACGATTCCATAGGGAACTGCTTGATCAGCTTTGACAAAAACAATTTCGTCTTTGCCTTTTTTTACCAAACTTTTTAACTCTTTTAAAAGTGTTTGCAATGGGTACTCTGTCCCATTTAAATACATTTTACGACCTTTATCTATGTAAACAGTCAAATCTTGTTGTGTCTGAGACGATGGTACTCCATCATCAATACGACTTGAAGGCAACTCAACTTTTATAACATTTTGAAGCATTGGTGTTGCAACCATAAAAATAATAAGCAGAGTTAGAGCAACGTCAACAAGTGGCGTCATAGAAATCTCTTGTACGACATGACCACGATTTTTCATTCTGCGCAAACGATTTCTTCTCATCGATTATCTCCCTTTATTTTAAGCAATGATCAGTCTTGTTTTGGACTAAATGATTCAACGGACGATTCGGTCTTTAATCCTTTAGCCATTGACAATCGAACAATCATGGTAACTTTGTCTGTCATGGTCATCAGACTATATTCCATACTTTTTGCCCGAACCATAATATATTGAGAAAATACCAAAGCAGGAATTGCAACGACCAAACCAGCAATCGTGGTAATCAAAGCTTCTGATATTCCAGGAGCAACTGCAACGATATCTGCAGATTGTCTTTCACTAATTCTAACAAATGCATGAATCAGTCCCCATACCGTACCAAATAATCCAAGAAGTGTTGCAACTGAGGCACTTATAGAAAGTACTGGAGTGTATGCTTCTTCTTGATACATCACATCATCTAAAAGAGCATCCGCTTGCATTTGGAAAAGTTCAATTGAATTCGCTTCTTGAGCGCTTTTTGCATGAGTTAAAAGCTGAATTAAAATATATCCTGGAAGCGTTGCCTTATTATCTTGTGCAACTTGTAAAACTGATGGCAAGTTGTTGCACATTTTTATTTGCTGTAAAACGTTTTTACATTGATCTTGTTTAATTTTGAGTAAAATTAATTTATAAAGAGCGATAGCCCAACAAACAATAGACATAAAAAAAAGAGTGAGCATGACCATTTTTGTCATGAAATCACTCTGAATAATCAGTCCCCACAATGCATTGTGTTCCATTCCTGTGCTCATAAAAAACTTCCTTATTTTTTTAATTTAAAATTAACTGACTGCTGTGTAGTGTATCACAAAATAAATTGATCACGCAAAACTATTTCAACAAATAACCTATCAATAGCATTGACATTGATTTAAAAAAAATTCTAAATTTTATTCATCTCTAAAAAAACAAGGAAAAAAATGAATTTTAAAACCTATCGATTTTTATTAACAACATCGCTACTTTTAACAATTATTTATAAACAGCTAGAAGGACGTAGAGCCACAAAACTCTTACAAAATGTAGACGTCCAGCAAGAACAAACATTAACAATAGATGAGTTACAAACACAATCTCATGCGCAGACAACCAACCTAGTGATTATTAACGACGTTCAAGAATATAATCGATATTATCTATCTTACATGATTAATTTTGCTAATGTAGGCGCAATGCATATAGAGTTTATAAAAGCAATGTCCGAGAATCAATCTGTTCTATGCCCTAAAAGTTTATGGTGTTCAGTTCAAAATATTGTAGACACTGTTGAAAAATTTGCAACAACCCAAGCTTTTACTAATATAGAAGATAAAATATACCAACAAAAATTCACAGAGCTCAAGAATCTATACCTACAGCTGAAATCTTCGTCTGACAATAAAGAAACCGACTCTTTCTATAAAATACTAAATAGTGATACTACGATTGATCCAAAAATAAAAGGGACGATTGGACAAATGTTTTCTGTATATATACGATATCAAGACATTATAACGAAGCCTTACACGTGCAAAGAGGTAAATTCTGATTTTATACTATTTCTGCCAAATGACTTGAGTAATAAATCAAAAAGCTCTGCCATGAAAGATTTCCTTGTTGGACTTTCATATAGCAAGTTGCCTAATTATATATACAAGACTCCACTAAACCCTACTGACAACGATAAAATAATTGAAAATGGTCAACAAACAAACTCTAAAAAATCATTGGGTAAAATCCTATTGAATACACTAAAATCGCTAAAAATTAAAGACTGTCCCAAAGAATATTTTCCCTGGATCAATATTTACATAACAGGTCATGGAAGCCAAGATTTCACGGCAGAAATGTCGACTCTTCCCAATAAAGAAGAAGATGGCATCACGACCCAATCAGACTTTTTAAATGTTATGAACTGTTTTAACAATGATTTTAAAACTAAATCAGTTGCCATATCATCTTGTTTTCCGGGAGGTAAAAAAATATTAGAATCTTATAATATAACTAACAAGCTAGATAATATCTCGCTTGAACAAATCAACTATCCAATTATTAATATTGGCTCAACATTTGAATCAACTTTTACAAAAATCCTCCCTGTTTCACTAGAAAAAATAAATTTCTTCGAGTCATATTTTAAGCTTCTCAATGAAATACCTCCAAACTATCAAAAAGCGCTTTCTATCATGGCTCAAAATGGTAAGGAAAACTACGGAAGTATAAGATTCCAAAACACTTCTTGGTTTTCTCCAATTCAATATAAAAAAGAAGTCAAAGAACTTTCACAAATAGCTATGTCAACCAGAAAGAAATCAATACTTATAAACAATGAGATTAAAATCATTATTTTAAATGCAAATTATATACCAAAGTCACTCATATTTAACGCGGAATGTGATGCGTTACTGCCATGGTTGTTACCTGCAAACTATCATAATCAAAACTATTATTTTGAGTCCTTACGTATGCCAAACATCAAAGATTCTTTTCACAATGTTTTAATTCGATTATTACAATCTTCTATTAAAGAACCAATTAATATAATATTTAAGCATATACAAATTGGCTCTAAAGAATTATTTAATGTGCTTTGTTTTATACATGAATCAGACAGTAATCCTAATGAACCAAGAACTGGATACATTTACACAAACAAAAAAGGAGAGACAAAAACTGCTTCATGGCCAAGCAATAACGATTGGCCATACGTTATAGAAGAACAAAATTTTAATAGAATATTAGCAAATAACAAAATTCAAAACATTGAAAAGAAAATAAAAGAATATATCTTGCCGTCACTAACACCAGAGTCTTTGAGTAAATTACAAAAAATATTTCATCCAGCCGCTCAAATTGCTGCAAAAGAACAACAGCAAAAAATGCTATCCCTCCTTAATAACACAAGGAACAAACTAAATGATAAGAAAACAAACATTAGCGCAGAAAGCACTAATGCTTCGTTAGAGCAAGATCTTATTGCTGCCGAAAATCTTTTAACTTTTGTAAATATTTAATCGTATTAAGAAAAACTTATGCCCATTAAATCTATTTAGGACTTCGAAAAACAGCTCAAAGATCTTATTCCAAGCCAGAATTGATAAATTTTTGTTGTGCTTTGTATGATAAATAATTTAACAAAAAAACAAAACTTCATACCAATGATAATCAAACAGTAAAAACACAGTGATTTGTGCGAAATCAAATAAAACATAGCACAATTGGTTGACTTGATCAGATCTTTCAGCGCTGCTAGCAAAGTCCTATCTGTATCAGATACTAGCAAGAAATAAAATGTTTAGAGCTAGAAAGCAGAACCTTTAAATCGCAAAACTATTTCAATAGTAATTTTTGTAATAATTTTTGCTTGTCTGCAATAAGCTCATCAAGCTGAATTTGATATGCTTTTTTGACTAAATCTCCAAGCTCTTTACCCTGCGCATGATCCAAAAGATCTTTGCCTGTTAAAAGTGGCAATTCAGATTTGTGAAGAACTTTTGCAGCCTTAGCTTTGTCTAAAAATGAATCTGAAATTTCTCTAGAAAAAGAACATGCGGCAATCATGCCCAATGTTTCCATCGTAAAATATGGATCTATCCAATGCGCAAGCCATTTATATTTTATCAAATCATCTTGCTTTGCCATTTCTGGAACATATCGCAAATACCAGCTTATCATTGCTGAACGATTTACAAGATCCAAAGAACCAATATAAATTTTTAAAAATGTAGAAAGATGCAAAAGCTGCTCATGAGAAATTCTTTTATTGATATCAAAATCTTTTAGTTCATCTTTTGAAAGACCACTTGCGACAGTTCCCCACAAGGCGAATAATTTTTGCTCATCAGTAAAATCATATCCTTGTGCTATACAGTCAATAATTCCATAAAAAGTTGGATGAAATTCGACGCCAACAAAAATATCTTTTAATCGATCAATGTTTAAAAGCCAAGAAAACCCAATTGATGGCCGGTATGACTTTAAGAAAAGTTTTGCAAATTCCTGTTCAATACGTTCACTTGAAAGTGTAGAAATATCCATAGTTTTACAAACTTGACTGAGAGTTTCATCAACCGTCATATCAAACCTAGCCGCAAGCTGCATAACTCGAAATAATCTCAGTGGATCTTGTACGAAAAAGGTAACATCTGGCGATCTAAGAACTTTGTTTTTCAAATCAGAAAGTCCATTAAATGGATCAATTAATTCCTGGGAGTATACATCAATCCCCATTGAATTGATGGTAAGATCTCTACGGCGAAAAGCCTTAGCAAAACTCATATTTGGATCAAGTTGAACGGTTGGTTTACGACCATAGCTATCAGACCTGGGAATTGACCAATCAGCATCTAGTCCATGAAGACGTAAAACGCCAAAAGATTTTCCAACAAATATTACTTTTCCAAATTTTTGTAAAATATCTTGAATCTCATCGAACGACAGATGATACAATTCAAAATCAAGATCTGACCCTAAACATCCTAAAAAACAATCGCGAACAGCTCCCCCAACGAGAAGAACTCTTCCTCCTTGCTGATAAATTTCATCAAAAACATTTTTTACTTCAGAATTATTCTGTATAATCTTTGCGATGCACATTTGAATGCGGTCTTGAATATGAATCATATCTTTTTCCACCATCGAGGATGAATCCCTATGAAAAATCTTTACACACAATCTATGAGTCTTTTGCTGTTATCATTTACTATACCGATAGAAACAAAAATTTCTATACCAAAGCCTCCTAAAAGCGTTTCATCTTTTTTTAGCAAAACAAAAGAAGAAATTATTCACAAAGAATTTAACCATATAAAAAAAATAGAAATTTTGTGCGACCATGAAGATCAATGCTGCAATGTGTTTGTAGAAAGCTGGAAGCAACCCTGCGTTTTAGTTGAACTAAAAAAACAAGGGTCCGACTTGTTTTTACAAGATGCTGACATGAAATGTGTAGATAGAGAATCTGTTTTGCAAGTAACAACAATGGTAAAAGAAGATGCAGTTTCTGGAACTATGTCACTAAGAATTCTTGTGCCTGAAACACTTCCAATTAAAGTTAGTGCAACCGTTGGTGATATTTTCATCAAAGGATTATCTGGCGATATTGAAGCGAAAACAAACAGCAACTCTATTTCTATTCTTGATGGAAATGGCACCGTTCTTGCAAATACGCTTGATGGAGACATTGAAGTAAAACGCAAATCAATATCTTCTTCAAGCTGCTTAAATTTACAAAGCGAGCAAGGAAATATTACCGTTTTAGTTCCACAAGAACTGCATGCTCAAATTCAAGCACAAAGCCCTTTAGGTAAAATTTCTTCAGATCTTTTTATCACTCTTCATCCTAAAACAATGCTTTTAAACAACGAAGAATTTAAAAAAATGCGCCAAAATATTCATGGATCAATTGGCCAATCAATGGAAAATAAAAATGAACCACTCATTCTTTTAAAGTCTGATGAAGGCAGCATAAAAATAAATCATTACGATTCTAAGAAAAGAACCTAATAAACCAAAAACCTTAACCAAAAAGGACCATACAATGAATCAAAAATTATACAGGTGTTTTTTAGCACTCGCACTATGTGCAAGTGCAATCATCAAGCCAATTGCGATTAAATCACAAGAAATAACCAAATCAACGCATGAAAAACAGATCGATATCACAATTAATCTTGGTGAAACGCAATCAATTTTAAAATCAACATTGTCAGTATCTTTAGATAATCCGCATGCGCAGCTTGGAAATATTTCATATTCGTCAAATGCAACAAAAAAATATCTTCCAGAGCTTTTAAGCACAAAAGAAGTTTTTTCTAACGCGCTAACGATGCAAGTTCCGGTAAAAACATCTATTGATAGCCCAGTGAGCGGACATCTGCATACAAGCTTTTTACTTTTGCCACAAGGAACCATGACTGAAAAAGTAATTGCGTTTTCGTTCAATCAAAAAGAAGAAAATGCTCAAGCTTCAAACGATGATCAACCTTTTGCACCAAGACCATCATCGGGACAAGTATCAGAAAAAAAATCGCTTACTCAATCCTTACAGCACCTGGTACAAACAACTGATAGCAACTGGATTCGGTTCCTTTTTGCGTTGCTCCTAGGGCTTCTTTTGAGCTTAACTCCGTGCATTTACCCTATGATTCCTATTACGATTGGAATTTTGCACCACAATGAAAAGCGATCAATTCTTTATAATTTTCTAGGTTCTTTGTGTTACGCTTTTGGACTTTCAACCACATTTGCATGCCTTGGCCTTTTGGCTGCTTTTGCCGGTGCATCATTTGGAGGTCTTTTATCTCAACCAATTTTTGTCATAGTTCTTACACTGTTTATTGGTTACATGTCGCTGACTATGATTGGTGTAATTGATTTAACAATCCCTTCGTTTTTACAAAAAAGCGTTCAGGTTAATTCTAAGTTTGGACCATTTTTATCAGCATACCTTTTTGGGCTGATCAGCGGCAGCGTTGCATCTCCATGCGTTTCGCCAGGACTTGCACTACTTTTAACGATTGTTGCAACGATGGGAAATATTATTGCAGGATTTTTACTTTTATTCATGTTTGGCATGGGTATGAGCATTCCTTTGATTATCATCGGAACTTTTTCTTCATCAATGCAAACTTTACCAAGAGCTGGTCAATGGATGGTTGAAATTAAAAAAGCGCTTGGCTTTATTATGCTTGCAACCTGTTTTTACTATTTAAGCAACATTTTGCCAGCACTCGTGGTGACAATGCTATTTATTTCATATCTTCTCTTTGCGGCACTATTTTACATCATTGACGCGCAAAAAGAGATGGCACAAGAAACCAAAACAATTAAAAGCTTACTTGGTATAGTCTTGCTTGCAGCTGCAGTATTTTTTACGTTTAAAGCTTATGAAAACAGTGGTGCAAAAAACAATGTTGAAAATGGTGTAGCCTGGGCTTCTAGCTACGAGCAAGCCTTAGAAATGGCTCAAGCCGAAAATAAATTAGTTTTACTCGATTTTTGGGCAAATCATTGCACCATTTGCAAAGCAATTGATAAAAAATTATTTCATAAAGATCTAGTAGCCAAAGCTTTAGATAAAAATATTGTGTTTGTAAAAGTTGACTGTACAAGCAGCTCAAACCAAGAAGCTAACTATTTAAAAAATAAATTTAGCGTTTTTGCCCAGCCAGCTATTTTAATCATTAATCCTGGAACTCAAGAAGTGATTAAAAAGTGGTCCAGCGAACCGTACAGCATGACCCCTCAAGAATTTATTCAAGCGGTTAAAAACGTTTAGCAAATTTACTTC
>JAPLIP010000046.1 GCA_026389065.1 Candidatus Dependentiae bacterium | reverse complement strand
TTATAAATCAGAACAGGTTGATTGACGGAGTTCGTATAAGCATCTCCTGTCTTTTGATCAGGATAGGTTCTAGAAATTTGATTTGATGATGCAATAATCGAACTGTTTATTTTTGCAGTAAGAATAACCTCTTTACCAGAAGTCATGCTGTACCCCAATCTTAAATTACCAGAGCCGGTAAAAGCACTACCCGTAGGGCAACTTAACTTAATAAAACAATTCAAAACAGAAATCACTTTTCCATCTCCAGGGGCAGCTATTAAAGTAATCGGCGTAACTCCAAGATTTCTGACTTGCGAGTTTGTCAATGCTACCAAAGCTGTTTGAAGTAACGGACTTGACCAAGATGGTAAAGCTGTTGGTCCATTTGAAACAAGCATATCACCACTATTTCCGCTAGAAAGCGACTGCGCAGAAGCTGTAGATGTCGCTCCTCCAGCCAAAAGAGAATAGGCTGTTAATGTTGTCAGTCCAATTCCACCATTTGAAACTGCAACCGGAGAAGATAAAGAGTATTGAAGTGTCTTTGAGTTCGACGTTACAGACAATCCACTACCTGCGCTTGGAGTTACAAATATTGGATCCAAAGAACCAGATCCTAATAAAACTTGACCAGCAGCTCCAGTAATCCCCGCCCCTACAGCGCCAGTTAATCCGACAGCTCCAGTTAATCCAATCGCACCAGTAGAACCAGTCAATCCTGTAAGCCCTGTTACGCCAGCAGATCCTGTACTTCCTTCCTGTAGAACCCGTAAGTCCTGTTGCACCTGTTAGACCAGTTAGTCCAGTAGATCCTGTGCTTCCTGTAGAACCCGTAATACCAGTAGCTCCAACCACACCAATGCTTGTCCAAATGGGTAATGCTCTAGATCCAGCAGAAACTAAGACTTGTCCAGATACTCCAGATGATAATTCTTGCAAGCTTCCAGAAGAAGTTGTTCCACCCGCAAGCAGCCGATATTCTGACAATGTTGTTTTACCTGTCCCACCATTTGAAACAGCCACCGGCGAAGCTAAAGAATATTGAATAGTCTTTTCATTTGAAATTAAAGATAAGCCACTACCCGCTGTTGGTGTAACAAATAATGGATCTGAGTCAGTTGAACCAACCAATAACTGGCCACTTTTTCCAGAATCTATTGAAGAAATAATAGATGCTCCCTCTCCAACTAAAACACCATGCTTAAGAAGTCCAGAATATTTATCAGATGAGCCAGCAGCAATAACCGTTGAATACTGAACGCCTTTTCTTGTGCTACTATTGTCAAAATCTTCTTGAGCTTCTAATTGAAAGACTTTACGAGAGTCTAAATCAATCTCTTCAGGATTTTGTAAATCACTAGAAAAAACTACTTTGCTATAGCTCATCATTAAAAACATTAAAATAAATCGGTGGCTCATACTTCTCCCTTTTTTAAGAAAAAATCTAACTAAAATAAAAAATAAATACTTAAGATTTCAAAATAGAAACTATTATCACACTGAATTTTAAGATATGAATATTTAAAAATCAATCTAACTTTTAAATCAATTATAAAAACGTAGATAGCTTGCTTTACATAAAAAATTTTTTATCCTAGACCAAGAACAAGAGTCTTTGAATTTTTTATAAAAGAAAGCGATATGAAAAAATATATAATTTGTTTTCTATTGACCATTTCAAATCAAACTATCATTCAAGCAATACGGCTTGAATCAAAAATTCAACCAGAAAAAACAGATGTTTTTTTATCAATGAATCAACTTTTTCAGCTGAGTTTTTTACAAGATGAACTCAACGAATACGGGCCTATCGTTAATGATGAATGGAGCAACAATGAAAATGTTCGAATTTTAATTGAGCGCACAGAGCTTGCGGTGCAACAATCATCGACCGCATCACAAGAATTAATGAAATTAAAAATTATAGAACTGTTTAAAAATGTTGGAGTAGATATTGAATTTACATCAGACAATTTTATTATGTTAAATATCAAGAACATTAACGAAAAAGCAGATCCTGAGCATAGAATAAAAATTCACCTAATTCATAAAAAAAAGAAACCTCATCAAGACTTTGTTGCAGCAAATGCCATATACGATAAGACAAAGAATCCAAAGCCACTGGCTAGAATCCATGGAGCTCGAAGAACTATGAATCGACTCAGAAAAGCACGAGAATTAAGAGAAAAACAAGAAAGAATAAAACTAGGCATAGAAAGACAGCAAGAGCTCAATAAAATTCGCAGGGCTAAAGAGTATTTCAATATTGAAGCTAACGAATTAAAGGCAAAACAACCAACTAATCGCAACAATGAAACCTTCCAGGAAATATAAGCAAAATCAGGATGCCGAAAATAGGCCTTTGCCAAAGTTCTATTTTATGGCAAACTAAATATAGAAACTTTCTTTGCAAAATATGCAAAATAATTCTTTTATATATAAAATTCAATATGGCCATCTGATCTAAGTATTCAGGTCAATCTTTAAATGGTCAATAAGTTATAGGGATCAATAAAATGACAAAAGTATCACTAGAATCAATACAAAAATTACGCAACATGACTGGCCTTGGTATGCTTGATTGCAAAAAAGCCTTAGAAGAAGCAAATGGCGACATTGAAAAATCAATCGAACTTCTAAGAAAACGCGGCACAGCCCTTGCTGATAAACGAGCTGACAAAGAAACTTCTCAAGGTGTTATCGTTTCATACATTCACCCTGGTGATCAAATGGCCGTTTTGGTTGAGCTCAATTGCGAAACTGATTTCGTCGCTAGAACTGAAGCTGTTAAAGCTGTAGCAAAAGACATTGCGATGCACATTGCAGCAATGAAACCGCAATACGTATCACCTGATCAAGTTGATGCTGCATTTATAGAAAAAGAAAAAGACATCGCTATCGAACTATTGAAGTCTCAAGGCAAACCTGCTGCTATGATTGAAAAAATCATTGAAGGTAAAATGTCAAAAATTGCAAGCGATGTTTCTTTATTAAAACAACAATTTGTAAAAGATGAAGCTAAAACAATTGAAGAATTGCTTAAAGAATTATCTGCAAAAACTGGCGAAAATATTAAAATTAAACGATTTGCACGCTTTGAAATTGGCGCGTAGGAGATAGCAACGATGACACCTATTATTATTGAAGAAGGTAATTTAAAATCCTTTGAAAAACCTGTATGTGCAGAAATGGACAAATCGTTTGCTCATTTTGAAAAAGAACTAACAGGAATAAGAACTGGCAAAGCACACATCAGCATGATCGAAGATCTCAAAGTTGAATGTTATGGCGGAAGCGTTATGAATCTTAGAGAAGTTGCTTCTCTTGCATCACCAGACGCTAACATTTTAACGGTACAACCATGGGACAAAGGTATTTTGTTAGATATTGAAAGGTCTCTCGCATCGTCACATCTTGGCGTAAGTCCTATCATTGATGGTGATATTATCAGACTTGAGCTTCCTCGCATGACAACTACTCGTCGTGATGAGCTTGCAAAACTAGTTGGCAAAAAAATCGAAGATAGCAAAATTGACATTAGAAACGTCAGAAAAGATGTTGTAAACATGATCAAAGATGCTCAAAAAAGCAAAAAAATATCTGAAGACTTTGAAAAACGTTTGAACAAAACACTTCAAGATTTTACTGATAAATATGTTGAAAAAATTGATGCAACTGGTGAAAAGAAAAAAAATGAGCTAAAGTCTCTGTAAGACAGCTTGTATAAATAAAAAGTTTTGTGCATACTGTACATAGATCATTGAATGCAAGAGTGGCGAAATTGGTAGACGCGCTGGACTTAGGATCCAGTTCCCGAAAGGGAGTGGGGGTTCAATTCCCTTCTCTTGCACCAAAAAAAGGAGATTTATGGTACAAAGCGATAACGTTTCTTGTCAGGTTAATCAACAACCCTTAAGTAACAATTGTCTTTTCACAGTATCAGTTCCATCAAAAATTACAGAATCGTTTTTTCAACTAGCAGCACAATCACAACAAAGCACAACACAATCTATTGGATTTAAACGAGGTTCAGCACCAATTTCTTATATCCAAGAACATTTCAAAGCCCCAATCGTCAGTCATCTGAAAGATCTGGGGCTTAAATTTTTTGGTATAAATAATTTAATGCAAAGCATTCGTCAACAAAAAATTATTATTGTTGGAACGCCACAACTTACAAACATTCAAATAGATAATGATGGAAACGCTCAATATAGCTTTGAGGGGCATACGCCTAAAGAACTTTACATGCAAAGTTGGAAATATCTTCCATTTAAACCAACACCACGAAAAAGATATAGAGATATTGATAAACAAGTAACTTCTTTTCTTCAAGAAGAAGAAGCTATCCAAAGTCGATACAAACCTGAAAATGGAATTGCTGTCGGAGACTGGGTCTGTTTTACCGCATGGATTATCGATAAAAACAACAAAGCAGTATTTGATAAACATACCTCACCAATCTGGTTAAAAATCGGCGATGAAGAACCAGATGTTCTTTTTCAGACTTTATTCTTAGGAAAACATGTCAATGAGCGAATAGTTACCGATAATCCAAGCCTTCAAAATTACTTCTGCGAAGCCTCAAATTCTCATTATACATATGTAATTGAGATACAAGACATTGTTCCCTATGGGTCATTTTCATTTGATAATTTTAAACAATATTTTAAAATCAAAACCCAAAAAGATTTACTTATAAAAATCACGGAAGTGTTTTCGTTTAACAATGACATTTCTCAGCGTCGCTCTATTAGCCACGAAGCATTAAAACTGATTATTAAAAAAAATCATATCGTTTTACCAGACGCTGCAATAATTGAACAAAAAAAACTTATTTTAACAGACTTAAAATTCAAACCTGACTTTATTATTTATAAACAGGATCCAAACTTTGACACGAACGTTACAAATATGGCAAAAAGACAGCTTCTTGATAGCGTTGTTGCAGAATTCGTTGGATACCAAGATAATATCTCGGTAAGCAATCAAGACATGAAAGCTATTTTACACATCACCCAAAGGCCAAGATTAAAAGATTTTTTATATTTTCCATTTATAAAAACACAGCTTGATGGTCAAGAATACCCTATTGAAAGCGAAAGCTTATATAAATTTTGCCTAAAAGAAAAATCAATTAACCATATAATTCATCATTTAACTAAAAAGTAATTCGAAAACCCAATCATGGAAAACACAACACCATCGAAAACACACTCTCTTGTTATCATAGGGGCTGGCCCAGCTGGTTTAACTGCTGGAATTTATGCTGCTCGTGCAAATTTAAACCCCGTCATAATTGAAGGCCCAAAGCCCGGCGGACAACTGATGGGAACAACCGATATTGAAAACTGGCCAGGAAACGGTTCTATTTCAGGACCAAGCCTCATGATAAATATGGCAGAACATGCAAAAAAATTTAATGTTAAAACAATATCAGGCTCTGTTACATCCGTTGATCTTTCTAAAAAACCTTTCTCAATGACCATCGATGGCAAAAATCAAATACAAGCGCATAGCATTATCATTGCTACTGGAGCTACCCCAAACAAGCTTAACTGCCCAGGTGAGCAGGAATTTTGGGGCAAAGGAGTATCTACATGCGCTGTCTGCGATGGAGCATTTTATAGAAACCAGGAAGTGGTAGTTGTTGGAGGCGGAGACTCAAGCATGGAAAGTGCTTCATTTTTACATAGAAATGGAAACAACGTAACAATTGTACACATTTCAGATAAGCTTACCGCGTCACATGCTATGCAAGCTCGAGTGCTCAGCAACAACTCTGGAAACGCCTCACTTGAATCTATCAAGCCTGGATTTAAAATTATTTATAACAGTACCGTTACGAGCGTTAATGGATCTGGTGGCAAAATAACCAGCCTTACAATTACCAATCAACAAACACAAGATACCCAAGAATTACAAGCTGATGCTATGTTTTTAGCAATTGGACTTAAGCCAAATACGACAATGTTTGAAGATCAAATTGACAGAACTCACATTGGCCATATAAAAGTGCACGATTTAGTTAAGACTTCAGTGCCTGGCGTATTTGCGGCAGGTGATGTGCAAGATCCAAAATACCGCCAAGCAATTGTTTCTGCTGGTTTTGGGTGCATTGCCTCACTTGAAGCAGAAAGATATTTAGCTGACCAAAACCTTGAGTAAAATAATATAAAAAAGCCTTTACCTTGCTCGTAGTCCTCATGCTTGCAGTGTCCTGCGAAAGCTGGAAACAAAGCCTAAAACAGATGGATCCAGCATGAAATAAAAGCTTAAAGCCCTAGAGTAGATAGTTTTTATTGCAAAAAATCGCATTTACTTTAGAATATTAACTATAAAATAGCTATTTTTCAGACCAATAGAAAAGGTTCTTCCTATGTCAGTAACATTTTTTAGAAAAAGTCGCGTTAAACGTAACAGAAAACATGGTTTCTTAAAACGGATGTCAACAAAAGACGGTCGTACAATTATCCGACGTCGTCGCGCAAAAGGTAGAACTCGCCTAGCAGTTCACGCAGCGTAGGCCACTTTTGGCTACCGCGTAAAAGCGCACATAACCTTGAATTTAAAGAATTTTGATTTATGCAAAACGCATCAAAAAATCTCTCAAAATTCAAAAAGAAAGAGCTTGATCACTTCTTTAACACCGCAAAGTGTAAAAAAAAGAATCAAGCTTTTACTTTTTTGATAGCCCCTGCGACCTTAGACTTTGGTCGTATTTTAATAATTGCATCAAGAAAATATGGCAACTCCCCAGAGCGCAACCTTTTAAAGCGTCGGCTTAAGGCTATTTATTGGGAAGAAAAGCTCTATGAAAAAATGACTAATTTAATTGTTATTGCTCGTCCAGCTGGGAAAAAATATGATTTTACAGGGCTTAAAGAATTACTACTCAGCCTTTTCTAGCAAAGACATCTTTCTACAAATAATAAACTTATCTTCTTTTACTTTGGCAAATCTCTTCATTTTTCTGATAAATCGTTTTCGGCCACTTCTAGGGCCTGGCAACATTTGTCCTTTTGAGCTAGGATGCACACAATTTGCGATTTTACAGCTACAAACAAAGCCTTTGACTGTTGCTATTGTTTCGATAGCTAAGCGACTTTTAAGCTGCAACCCTGTTTCAATTTGGATGAAACACAAAAAAGCATCTAGTAGCAAGCAAAACTAAGCTGTTTTGTAAAATAGTTGCTTATGTTTTTGCAGTCTGGCTAAGATGATGTTAAATTTTTCTATTTTTTAATGGATTTTAACATGCAAAATTTAAATACTTTTCTTACCCTACTTATTCTTTTTTCGAGCAACATTCAAGCCTCATCTTCAAAAAAACAAAAGCAGGCAAAAAGCCCTCAAGAATTAAATCTAAAGTGGCTTTCACAGTGGGACCCATCATACAATGCTTATATTCTCCAGCAGCTTATAAAAGATGATAAACTATCCCTCTTTCACTCAGAAAAATCAGAATTCAAACAATTTGATTTAATATTAAAGGCTGTAAGATCTGCAAAGCTTGAGCAAAATTATTATACCAATCATACAAATAACTGGACAAATAATGCGCTTGAAGTGCTACACAAAGCGCCACGAGAAGGAAAAGAGATAGAAAAAACAAGAAAACATGAAATCATCAATCAAATTAATCAAACTCTGTTGAAAAATTCTTAT
>JAPLIP010000045.1 GCA_026389065.1 Candidatus Dependentiae bacterium | reverse complement strand
TGCTGGTGCAGATTTAAATATTAGAAATGCGCAAGGCGAAACTCCTTTGATGATAGCGGCAAAAGCACAAAATCTTGAGATGGTAAAAGCATTGTTGGCAGCTAAAGATAAAAATGGTTATCCAGCAAATGTTTATGCAAAAAATACATATGGCGGAACAGCTTTACACGATGCGGCAGCATATGGTACTCCTGAAATCGTAAAAGAACTTCTTGCAAGTGGTTCATTTATTAATGCTCAAGATAAAAAACATGGAATTACTCCGTTGCAGGCGTTCTATAATAATAGTCATAACAACAATATAGCTAGCGCTGAAGCCTTAATAGATTCTGGAGCAAGCGAACATATTAAAAATTATAAAGGTGATGAGGCTGGGTATTATATTTCAGAAAATGGAGAGAGGCTGCGTACATTCAATAAATTTTCTAACCAAAACAAATCATTTGGCATAGACCCTAAAACAAAAAGCACACCTTTGATGCGTGCGATTCAAAGTGGCGATGAACCTTTGGTAAGAGCATTAATTGCTCAAGGTGCAGATGTCAACGCAAAAGACATAAATGGAAATACTGCTTTGCATCATCTTAATAGCATGGAAATTCATACAACAAACGGAAGAAGCGGGCTGTCTCAAGAAACAAGAAACCGATTGATTGATGCTGGTGCAAATAAAAACGCTAAAAATAAGAAAGGCCTAAGGGCTAAAGATGTCGAACCTGAAAATAGTATGATCCAAGCGGTTTAGGTGCACAAACTAAATTTGTAAATAAACAAAAAGCACTCCAATTTTAGGGGTGCTTTTTGTTTGTAAAATATCAAAGTTTGCCCAGCTCTGTTTTTATTGAAATTTTTCGATTCTGTGGTAGTTTTGAGATAGTTAAAAAAGGTTTATTTTTTTCACACACACAAGGTAGGATTTATCATGAGCATGTACTCAAAACTTAATAGAACTATTTCATCAAATTACTCATCATTTTGCGCACAGTTTTCATCAAAATATGCAAAAGAAGCATTCATTGGCTTTATTGTTTTGGTGGTACTTGTGGGTGGTTATTTTTTTAATGCTCGATACGTTCAAGCAAGAGAAGAGCGCGCATTTGTAGCACTCTCAGAAGTTATAGAACTTTTCACACAGGCTCAACAAGAAACGCAAAGTTTAGATAAAACAAAAGATCATGACAAAATTCAACTTGCATGGTCAGATGCGCAGCATCTTTTAGACGCACTGCACAAAGAAAATATGAGCTCAATTCTAGCTCCTTACTTTTTAGTTTTCAAATCTCAAATCATGATCGAAAAAGATAATAACCTTGATGGTGCAATTGGTCTTTTAGACGAAGCAATCGCTCAAATGCCAAAAAATTCAGAAATGCGCAGCCTGTTTCAATTGAAACGAATTAAAATGGGATTTGACAGCACAAATCCAGATGTTGTAAAAAATTCTTTGGCAGATTTAATCACGATGACACAAGATCTAAAAAATCCTTCATTTCAAGAAGCTCTCTATCTGCTTGGTGTTTATTACGTGCATGCTGGTGACATTGAAAAATCACAGCAAGCTTTCAAAAAATTAGTAGACAATGCTGATAAAGAAGCAATCATTGTTTCTCCTTGGGTAAAACAAGCTCAAGATAAGTTGATAAGCGCGAGCCCAGAAGTCGCTGACTCAGCAGTCGCAGACTTACAGTCTTAGAGTAAAAAATATGAAATCAACAAACAGCAGACCTGTTCGAGTACGTTTTGCACCATCGCCAACAGGGAATTTACACATAGGTTCACTTAGAACCGCACTTTTCAATTGGCTTTTTGCGCGGCATTACAACGGAACATTTTTAATACGCATTGAAGATACTGATGTGGTCAGATCGACTCAAGAGTTTGAAAATTCACTCATGCAAAGCCTTGCATGGACAGGAATAGTTGCAGACGAGCCTATGATTCATCAAAAATCTAGAATGAAAATCTATCAAGATTTTGCTCAAAAATTATTAGACGAAAATAAAGCATATAAATGTTTTTGCTCAGAGTCTGATTTGCAAAAAAAACGTGAATCAACAGTTGAGCGCTTAGAAACATATCAATACGATAAAACCTGTAGAAATATTTCAAATCAAGATAGCAGCAAGCCGTACGTGGTTCGTTTTAAAGTAGAAATAGTTTCTGAGCTTTTTACGTTTGCAGATGATATCAAAGGTCAAGTTTCAATACCATCAGATCAAATTGATGATTTTGTTCTTCTTCGCACCGATGGTACCGTGACATACAATTTTGCCAACGTTGTTGATGATAATGAAATGCAAATTTCTCAAGTCATTCGTGGCGAAGAGCATTTATTCAACACACCAAAACAAATTTTGTTGTATCAAGCATTTGGGTTTGAAATTCCAGATTTTGCACATATCCCACTTATTTTAGGGCCGTCAGGTCAAAAATTAAGTAAGCGTGATGGCGCAACATCGGTGGTTGAATATAAAAAAGATGGATATTTGCCGCAGGCTCTTTGTAATTATTTGGTTCGTTTGGGATGGTCACACGGTGATCAAGAAATTTTTACAGTCAGTGAAATGATTGAGCATTTTTCTTTAAAACATATTAATCATAGCGGTGCTAAATTTGATTTTGAAAAGTTAAAATGGGTTAATAGTTTTTATATTAAATCTTTAACGCCAGCACAAATTGAAGAACTTTTCATAAAAGATTTAGAAAAGAATTTAGCTAAGTTGACGCCTGATTGGACAGAATATCAGCGTCATGGCTGGATAACTTTGTATCAAGACAGATCAAGCACTTTAAAAGATTTATACGATCAAGTTCTTAAATCATATTTCCTTCCAGAAAGCTATGATAGGCAAAGTTTAGATAAATTGATTGAAAAAGACGCAATCATTATTTTAGAATTGCTCAAAGAAGAATTAGACACCCTCAAAGATTTTCAAAAGCATGAACTTTCAGATAAGATAAAAGCTTTTTGTAAGCAAAATAGTTATAAAATGTCTGAAGTGTCGCAGCTTTTAAGATACGCTTTGATAGGGTCTATTTCTGGACCATCAGTTTTCGATATGATTGTTTTGCTAGGGCCAGATGATGTTAAAAAAAGAATGTCGGTGGTGATAGCAGGGATGTAATAAATATAAGGGGGAGTGTATGTCAAAACGCATTGGGGTTGTGTTTCCTGGATATGGTCAGCAATTTATCGGCATGGGTAAAGATCTGTACGATGAGTTGCGAACGGTCCAAGAATTTTTTGAACAAGCTGCAGGGACTGCAGAAATTAATTTTGTAAAACTTTTATTTGCATCATCGGATGAAGAAATATTGTCAATACGCTCAGGCTACTTGGCAATTTTTCTTTTTGAGGCATCTTTGTACGAAGTTTTGCATCAACGAGGTCTCAAGCCAGATTTCGTAGCAGGGTATGGAATTGGTGAGTACGCAGCGGCCTATGCTTCTCGGTCCTTAAATTTTGTAGATGCTTTGTATCTTTTAAACAAATATTCACAGTTTTATGACGAATTTATAAAAGATAAAGATTATACCGTTTTAAGAGTCGTTCGAGAGTTTGATATTCAATCTATTGAAGAATTATGCAAGAAAAAATCAACAGAAGAAAATCCAGTTTCTGTTTCAGCGCAAAATACAAACAATGCTTTTTATATCTCAGGAGCTCTCAAAGCTATTGAAAAAATTCAAAAACATTGTGTCGAAGAAGTTATTAGAAAAGTCAAAAATGTTGGTCCGGGCTATGAACTTCATAGCGATTTAGTAAATGAAGTAGTCGAAAGGCTTAGACCGTATTATCATAAAATTCAATTTAGACCGTTAGAAGTTCCTGTCATTACAAACGTTGAAGGTGTCTATGTAACGAGCCCTGATGCCTTGGAATCTGCAATCATGAGAAAAATTAATAACCGTGTTCAGTGGCTTGAAGTAATGAAAGGCTTTGAAGGCTGTGATGTTATTTTAAGTGTTGGTCCTGGTGATCAGTTGATTGAATGGTTTAAAGAAGTGTACCCAGACAAGGAGTATCACATTGTTTCATCCTTAAAAGACATTGTTATGATCGAGTCACTCTTTTTCTCACCATTGCCAGATATTTTAAAAATTGATGACTTGCAAGAAGCAGATACTAAAGCAGACTATTCTGAGCTTGAGCACCATGATCAAGATATTGATAAAGATCATAATCATGAAATTAAAAATGATCTGCTCGATGCTGATTTGATTAATGAGTTACCATCCGATTTTGATGATGAAGACGAAGATTAGTGAAATAAAAATACCGGCAGTAGAGTTTTTCTACTGCCGGTATTTTTAGTTAATTTTACAGAATTCAAACTCTTGTCTTAAAAAAGGAGTGTGCATTTTTATATTTTGATAAATTTGAAGAGCTAAAGCTTCTTTGTATGTGTGACTTGTCATATTTCTATCTGTGAGCATATTGAGCCAATGCTTTTCATTCGAGATTAATTGTTTAGCATATGAATATTGTAAAACTTGTTTTGGTCCAAAGCTTTCGGTATTGAATTCATCAGAAAGTTTTTTCTTCAGCGCTTTCCAGAATAGCTCTATGGTAAATTCAAAGCATTGTATGGTTGCTTCTATTTCAACTTTATGTTTTGAAATCGGTAGGTTTACGACCTCTTCTAGGCGTAACAAAGCCTTTTCAAGTTGTTGAAATATTAATTCAGTTTCTTTTTTCATAGCGCAACTCCATCTTTTAATATTCTTGCTTTTAATTCTTGGTCAATTTTATCAAAGTTTACACAATCAATTAATAAAAGCGTATCAGCATCATCTATGATGTCTAAAACTTCTCGCCATTGATCGTCAGTTGCTTTTGGGCATACGATTGCAAGATCTATATTTGATCTAGATTGATTGGTTCCTCGAGCTCGAGAACCAAATAGTAGTACTTTTTCTACAAATGGTAAGCTTTTTAATTTTGAAATAAATTCATAATTATCTAGATTGATTGTTTTTTGCATTTTAAAATCCTTTGGTACAGCAAGTTTGCTTACTAATCTTATAAATTAAGTTTTATAATTATGCAAAAAATATACATGAATAGTAAAAATACCGGCAGTAGAGTTTTTCTACTGCCGGTATTTTGTAAATCGTTAAATTCACTTAAATTATTTTAAAATGAGATTCCGCCTTGTGCACCAATGCTCCAGAATGTAGCAGCAGAGTTTTTCAAGTTTGAAAATTCAGCTGCGCCAGAAAGGCCAAGGAATGGACGGTAATCTGAGTCGGTCCAAGTATACTGACCTTGTATAAATGGTTTGCTTGTGTACGCAGCGTGCGCAGATTGATTATTTATATCAAGGGCGGTATAAATATCATCATTGATACGATTTGTTGCAACTCGTGCATCAACAATCGTTGAAGTTGCGACGGTTGTGTAGGCTTGAGAATTTCCGATTTGTGCTTTTGGTTCACACAAGAAATTATTTGCTCCGCCTGTTGTGTATGGTGTTTGACGACCAAGAACAGCATAGTCATTTAAATTAGTTGCGCCTGGTGCGGTGTCGATGTACAAGTTTTCACAAGTTCTTCCCCATCCTTCATAACCAATCATTAAACTCCAGTTTTTCCAATGAAAATCAGCAGCTAATGCAAAGTTACCTTCAACTGCAAATGTTGATTCAACGGTTAAAGTGGTAATGTTTATAGCGTTTTCAATGAGATTTTGAAATGTACCGCCTGTGTATTTTCCAATAAGTAAATATTTAGAACCAGGGCCATTTTCTTTTAAATCAAAAGATCTTTGGTGGCATGATCTAAATAAGTGCATTGCAGTACCTTCAAGCCACAAGTCTGCATATTTATCATCGTTATCATCTGAATGCCAAAATCTCCAATGTCCGAGTAATTCTCCACCAACTCCGCAGTGACCATTTCGACCAAAGATCGGTTCAAGAACTTCGATAGCGCGAGCAGTGTTTCCAGTTGGAGCACTTATGCAAAGTGCGATACCAAGATTTTTTGTTTCATCTGCAATCACGTTGTAACCAAGTGAGAATTCTGGGTCACCAAAATGAGCAGATGATGTTTGGCAGTTGGTAATTCTACCACGAAGCATTTGAGTTAAAAATCCTGCAGATTTATCGCCTTGAAATGATTGTGCAATGTTTTCATAGGGAGCTGCGGTTGTCGCCGATTCAGCCAACGATCCTTCTGGGTAAACCACAGGAGCAACGTCACCAGAGAATGTTATATTTGGTTTAACTCTGGTTACACCCACTGGTCCGTGTACTTTAAACCAAAAGCTACGCTCTGTTCTATGAGCACCAAAATACAGCATGAAATCTGCACCGGCTTGAGATATAACTGGATTTAAAGTTACAGTTCCAACTGTTGCGACAGGACCAAGGCCCATTTGATATCCGTCAAGGTCAAATCCGCCTGTGTTGTTTCCAAGAGTCATTGTGTTGCTAAATGTTGCATTGCCTTCTGTTGAAGATGTCTTGTTTGTTCCAGACCAGAAAGGCATTGAGCCAATGCTTGTGCAGCATTTTTTAACACCACATTTTTTGCTGCCAAGTGTCTGCATATATTCTACGCCGACACCAAACATTCCAAACCAGCCCTCTTCGTCTTGCATAGGAGACCAAGCATTTTTAATTAATTCGAGTTGGCGTGAACCACTTACTGATAGTGCGTGTAGTTGTAAAAGATTTTGGCTATTTGTGCATCCAGTTGGGCATGTCGTACATGAGCTGTCTGCTAGAGATGCAATTGATGTGCATAGAAATGCGGCTACAGAAAGAAACCGCTTTAAGTTGTTCTTCATAGGACTCCTTTAATGACTTTTTAAACAAAGAATTCGGTTTTAGTATAGTACTTGAAAATCTTTTTTGTAAAGTTATTTTGTCGATCTAGCAAGGTGATTGATACTGTTTGATCCTGTTAAAAGCTAAGGGATAAGCTATTTTTCTTTGAGATTTCTTTTATGGCTTTTAATCACTTCGTATACGTAATTTATAAAAGTTGTTATTATTTTTTAATAAATTAAGTTTTTGCATAGAAATACAAAAATGGTGAAGATATGTTTTTAAGTGTGTGGATATTTATACAAATAGTTGTTGAAAGTTTGCCAATTAGTAGCTCGGGGCACGTCATGCTAGCAAGTATGATTCTTACAAGATTTGGATTTGATATCTCGCAAAATGATTACATGAAAGATGTGGATTTTTTTCTTCATGGACCAACGGTTGCAATTCTTTTATTTTATTTTTTTAAATCTTGGTGGCAAATGGTTTTTCAGGATAAATCAGTTGTTTTTACAAAACCATCATCCTATCTTTTCAAAAAAAATTGGTGGCTTTCGCTTGTTTCTTCCGCTTTATTTATTGGCATAGTAGATTTGATAACGGCTATTTTTTGGTGGTTTGATTTTTCAAATTGTTCTGTAGTTCAACAATGTTTTTTGCCTATCGGATTTTCAATTACCGCATTTATTTTGTATGCGACCAAGTATGCTCATGGTGAAAAAAATACTGATTGGTCTTTTCGTGATGCGGTAATTTTAGGTGTAGTGCAAGGACTGAGTTTACTTCCTGGAATTTCTAGATTTGCGTCAACATATGGAGCTTGTAGGTTGCTTTGCCGGTACAATGCGTTTACCGCCTTTTCTGTATCGTTTTTGATTCAATTTCCTTTAATTTGTGCAGGTTTTTTAAAGGGCTTTTTAATGATTCAAAAAAGAGCAGATCTCATGATAAAATTATTTGCATTCCAAAGTCTGTTTGTTATGTTTATAGCGAGTTTAGTGAGTTATGGATTATTGTGTTTGGTCGGTAAATTAATAGAAAAAAATAAAATTTATTATTTTTCCCGATACATGATCATTCCAATTTGTGTAAGTTTGCTTTTATGTAAAGGTATTTAATGGAAAAAAAACTGGTCGCTTATTTAAAGCATTATTTTTTTCAGTATGCTCCATTTTGTCTTATGGCGTTGTTTACAGGAATGACATTTGTATCTTTGATGTCGTTTCGGCCTGATGATGTATCTTTTTTCTACCATGCTACCGGCGGCTCATGTCAAAATAGCTTGGGTTATTTTGGGGCAACTCTAGCATCATTTTATGTTTATTTTTTAGGAACAACGGCATACCTTGTTCCCTTTTTAATGCTGTACGGTCTTTTTTTTATTGCAGGAATAAAAAGTGTTGGGGAGCAGGCGGATAGAATTGTTGGTGTAGTCTCTTTTGTGTTGCTTTCAAGTGGTGTCTGTCGTTTTTATGGAATTGGCTTTCATGAATTCAGTGGGCCAGGCGGTCTTTTAGGAACGATTACCATGTCGCTTCTTTCTTCATTTGATGTAAAAATAAAAGGCGTAATTTTATGGACTCTTGTTTTTGCTTCAACTATTTTAATCTCTCGTTTTGCAATGCTGCAACTGGTTCACCAAATGTTTGTAGCGGTAACAAAGTTTGCTCATTATCTTGTGCAAATTGATAATGCTCCTGCTCGATTTGTTCGCTTTGTGGCGTCAGCAATTTCGTATGTTTGTTTTGGATTTGTTTATATTTGTAAATGGGTTTATGGCTTGCTCAGTGGGCTTAAGGTTAAAAGCTTAGATGAATCGATTATGGATTTTGAGCAGGATCTTGAGCATTCAAGCAAGCAGTCAGTTAATAAAAGCATGGATGAGCTACTTCAAGAATTATTTGGCAAAGAGTCTGAAATTAAAGAGTTGATTTTGGAAAATCAAGAATCTTTTGTTCCCGCTGAATCATCACTTGAGCAGTTGCAAGAAGAGGATCTTTTACCATCAAAGGATCTTAGCAAAATGTTTGGGATGTCTACTCACAAAAAAGAATCGGTTGATAGTGAAAAGTCTCGAGCTAAAAAATATCAATTGCCAGACATTGAAAAAATGCTGGTTCAAGGAAACACTATTCAACATCATGAAATTGATCGAGCAGCACTCGCAGAACAATCAGCTATCCTAGAAGAAAAATTGGCACTTTTTGGAGTGCGTGGAAAAGTGGTTCGAATTCATCCTGGTCCTGTGATCACATTGTTTGAATACAAGCCAGATAGTCACATTAAATTAAGTAAAATTTTAGGCCTTGAAGATGATCTTGCCATGGCACTGCAAGCATTAAATATTCGTATTCTTGCACCAATTCCAGGAAAAGATGTAGTCGGGTTTGAGGTTGCAAATAAAGTTAGAAATTCAGTTTTGCTTTCAAATCTTTTTCATGGTGCTGCCTGGACTAAATTTAAAGGCCATTTGCCCATGATTTTAGGTGAAGACACCTACGGAAATCATATCGTGGTTGATCTTGCGAGTATGCCCCATCTTTTAATTGCGGGTTCTACAGGTTCTGGTAAATCGGTTGCGTTAAACTGTATGCTTGTGTCTCTTTTGTGCGCAAAAAAACCTGATGAATTAAAACTCATTATCATTGATCCAAAACAAATAGAATTTACAGCGTACGAACGAATTGCTCATCTTATTTTCCCAGTTATCACTGATTCAAAAAAAGCAGTGCCAATTTTAAAATGGGTTGTAATGACCATGGAAGAGCGCTATCGAAACATGGCAGAGCTTGGAGTAAAAAATATTTTTGAATATCAAAAATTACGAGAGCAGCGGTCAGAATTAGAAATTATGCAGTTCATTGTGGTCATTATCGATGAGCTTGCAGATTTGATGATGACGACTGGTAAAGATGCAGAAGATTTGATTGCACGAATTGCGCAAATGTCTCGCGCTGCAGGAATTCATATGATTGTTGCGACACAAAGACCTTCTGTGGATGTCATTACGGGCCTGATTAAAGTGAACTTGCCAAATCGAATATCGTTTAAAGTAACTTCAAAAGTAGATTCCCGCACCATTTTAGATGAGATGGGTGCAGAAAGGCTTTTGGGAAAAGGGGATATGCTTTTTATAGATGCTAAAGATCCTCAAATCAGACGAGTTCATGGAGCATACGTTTCAGAAAAAGAAGTTCATTATTTGGTTAAACATATTGAAGCTCAGCAGCCACCGTCATTTTTAGATGTGGTCGATATGCTTTCTACCGAAACTGACTCTGAAGTATTTGAATCAGATCAAGATTTGTATCAACAGGTGGTTGATATGCTTAAAGATTGTGATGAAGTTTCTATTTCTATGATACAGCGTCGCTTTAGAATTGGGTATAACAGGTCAGCTCGAATTGTTGAAATCCTTGAAGCTCGAGGTCTGGTGATGTCGAGCGATGGTGGCAAAATGAGACGAGTCGTCAAAGATTAAATCAGATTCTTGACAAACTAACTTTCAAAATCTTACTCTTTTTAAAAAAGGAGATTTTTATGTCGATGGTTAAAAAAATATTATTGTTTCAAGCTTCTATAATTTTTAGTGCAAGCTCTGTGCATGCAATGTCTCAAAGCAAACCAAGATTAGGCTTAGGGGTTACCAAACTTAAAGGAACTCATACTATTCTTTCGGAGTATGCAGGTTGCTCGCCATTTTACGGCTTAGTCTTTGCAGAAAAAAACGTCCTACGTAATTTGTATGAATTCAGTTCTTTTTATAATAAAAGTTTGGGTGAAGCTGTTTTAAAAGATGCTTCACCAGATCTGGATATCATAAAAAAAGAGGTGGGTGATTACCTGAATCAAGATAGAAGCACGGGCACTCAAAACCTTGTTCGTCAAATGTTTAACATGCCACCAGGTGGTACATTTAATCCAACCAACGCTCCAAATAATCCAGTTGCACAGCTTAAGCCAAAGGATATTGGAAAAATACTTAGAATCATGAATGATTTTTCTAGCGATGCTGTAAAAATGGAGCTTGGGCTGAAAAATTATATGCAAAGCTTAGGATTAAAAGATCCTCAAGGTAAGCCCTTTGTTGGAAAAGA
>JAPLIP010000044.1 GCA_026389065.1 Candidatus Dependentiae bacterium | reverse complement strand
TCCATTAATAGTCGTAACTGCTGTGCCAGGCTGAGAACCTGAGCCATTAAAACTTCTATCCAAAACTCCAGATGGTGTAAACCGAGCAACTGCTGTTTGATATCCGCTAGGCTCATAAGTATAACCACCAATCACAACATTATTATTTACATCAATTGCTACACCACTCGCAACAGAATCAAAACCTATAAAATTATCAATTGCTGTGTAAGCTTTTCCAGTTTCATTAAAACTAGTGTCAAAAGTTCCATCAGCATTCAATTTAGCGACCGCAAATCTATTAAGTAGACCATCGTAAGTATATCCTGCAAGCACGATTTTACGATCTGAATCAATTGCGACACCAACGGCTCCGCTCTCCTGGCCAGAAATAATATCAAAATGACTAACTCCGGTTCCATTAAAATTAGTATCAAGCTCTCCACTAGGTGTTAACCGAGCAACAGCAAAATTGTTTTTTAATCCATCATACGCAGAGCCACCCAGAACAATACTATTATCAGATAAATCAATAACAACAGCAAAGGCATTACTTTCTTGTCCTGAAATAATAGAAAAGTGATTAACGCCGGTAGAATTAAAAGTTGTATCCAGAACTCCAGCGGCCGTCAACCTTGCGACTGCAAATTGATACTTTGATCCATTATAAGCATAACCACCAACAATGATCTTTCCATCTGAATCAATTCCAACAGATAAAGCCTCACAATGCTTATTGCTTGCTATAATAGAAAAAGAATAGATACCATCGGTGCCAAAAGTATTATCAAAATCTCCAGCCGATGTTAACTTTGCTATGGCAAATTGATTCATATTCGATACGTTGCGGGTAGTCCCTGCAACAATAATGGCATCATCTAATCCTATTACCACACTCATTGCATAACTATTTTTCCCAGTTACCATAGAAAATGACTTCATTCCGCTATTCCCAAAATTAGTATCCAAAGCTCCATCAGATAAAAATCTAGCAACTGCGAAATGTCCCAGGCTATCATACATAGAGGTCCCAACCAAAATAGCTCTTCCCTGCGAGTCTATGGCAACCGATTGCGCCCAGCTGTAATCTCCATCGACATTAACGACATTTGTCCCAGGCTCTATCCCGCGAGAGTTAAAACTAGTATCAAGAGGGTTTTGGTTAAGATCAATCAGAGCAGAATCCTTTGCCGCCCTAGATACAATTGAAGAAGCCGGAGTGCCTTTTGCAACGTTGTTTCCACCATTAGAAGTTGGACCATTGACACTTTTAGATATACCACTGTTTTTATGGGCAAGCGCATTTTGTAAAGCTACTGATTGTGGAGTTGTAAGATTTGCATAGATTCCATCACCAAAAAACAAACCTGACATCAGCAAACCATAAAAATATTTCTTCAACATACTTTTCCTTTTTTTAAAATGATTTATCGATCAAAAACTTTAAACCTTTTTTATTATTAGGATTCTTCTAAAACCCTAAAACAACTTGCTCCTCTCGATTTATTCCGATAGTCTTTTTGCATTAAAAAAATGGAAGAGATAAGATCTCCTCCATTTTGTTTAGAAACTTTAATTAAATATTTACACTCTGATCAGATATTTTTTTAGCTCTTTTTGCAGATAGCTTTTCTTTTAATGATAATTCGGGCAAAGATTTTTCAGAATATGTCACGGTTTGTGATTCAGCAAATTGAGACTCAAGCTCAATCTGCTGAATAGATATCCCATCTAAAAAACCACTATCATCACCAGGCACTTTTTGAGCCAATAAAAAAGATCGTTGCAAATATTTTGAGGCTTTTTCTTTATCAATACCTTTAACTACCGAAATTTCTTCAATTAAAAGCAATTCTATTTTTGATTTTAAATTACGCTCACCAAAAGAAAGTTCTTTAGTTTTAGAAATGATCTGTAGGTCTCGATAGATGTAGCAAAGCTTGAGTAAGTCACCAGACCGTAAATTTAATTGATACTTCTTATTGCGTCTATTCCAATTGTTAACACCAGCTTCATCACTGTTTTTTTTAACAGGCTCAGAAAGTAATTTGAACATAGAGTTCAAATCTTGCTCTGTACTTAATCTTCTAATTCCAACCGCTTCAATGCGATCCTCTGGAACCAATACTGCCATATCCTTGTTGAAAAATTTTAATTCATAAAAACTTGTTTGTTTGCCAGAAATGAGCCTTCTGACCAGTTTACTAATTAAGGCTACACCGTAGCCAGGATATACAACTTTTTCATCGACCAAGAACATAAGCTCTCCTTTTGAGGAAAAAACTTATCTCGACCTTCAAAACGTTATCCTTATTTTGAAGTCTTAATCATATCTAAATATTTCAGCTTTTAAAAGAGACGTCGATCAGATCGCACGATAGGTGCATAGCAGAAGGCTTTTTTTATGATTTTTTTAAAAATATTTCACCTTCTTGCGTAGCAAAAAAGTATCGAAGGATGGAACTTATGGTATGCTAAATTTTATTACGAAAGGCTTTATAAAATGAATATACTGTTCTTAAATGCCATTTTATGGAACACGATTAATGTTTTTCTATATAAAATTTTACTACAAACTCATCAGGTTTGTTTATTTTACATCATAAGCAAAGAACTGTTTGGAATCTCAGGAACCATATTTTCATCAGTATACTTTTTTATCAGCATGACTAATTTCGGGTTTGATTATTCATTGTTTTCATTTTATCAGCAATACAGCTCTAGCCAGCAGCAGTTTAGAAAACTTATTAATCAATATCTTGTTAGGTTTTTTATAACTTTAATCATAGTTTTAGGCTGCTTTGTTTTTCGTGATTTCTTAGCTCAATTTGGAGCGATCAATTTTTTTGTAAAAAATATTCCACCGACTCTTTTGCCATGTATCGCTTCCATTTTTATTACCGAGAGCTTAAAAAAATCTTTAGAAACTTTAGCTCAACTATCATTTTTAAATAAATCGATAACCATTCTTGAAATTAGCACCATCGTTAGCTATCTAAGCCTTGTCTGGGGCCTATACTTTATCCGTCGAACTATAGACCTGTATGGTATCTTTATCCCCATGATGCTGACATCATTTGTTGAGCTCATGCTGCTCATTAAAAGGTTACATTCTTTTTATAAATCACTTCCAATTAAAAACGAGCTCGCCGAGAAGTCGCCGCATCACTCCTCAATTATTTCAAACCAGTTAGTAAATTACATCAATCAGATAACCAAATCTTTATTTTCTCCAAACTTTTTAATTCTCTTTTTAGCCTACCGCCTCGGAATGGTCAAAGCTGGATACATAAAACTATTTACAGATATCATAATTTTGCTCTACATGCTTTTAAATCGATGCGTAGGCACTCCAAGCGGCGCACTGCTTTCTCGTTTGCCTCAAGGCACTATTTTAGATCAACAGGCAATCAAACAAGCCTTCCTTAAAATCACCAATGCCTATATCCAGCTTTTGTATGCACTGGCCATAACCATAGCTGCGGCGATAGCCCCATGCTTTCTTAAAAGCTCCTGTTTTCACCCAACCGTAACGATAAACATTCTTTTGTTTATACTGGCTGGATTTATAGAATATATCTTTATAACCTATGAAAAGATGTTTATAACTCAAAAAGCATCCAAATCACTTGCATTAATCAATGCAATCAGCGCCACCTGCTTAATTGCATCAATAAATTACTTTTCAAGTGCTAGTAATCTACAAAGCAGCCAGCTCACCCTTCTTCCAATTATTATAATCAGGCTCGTGACGGTAGGAACCGTAGCTTTAGTTGCTTATAAAAAATGGTCTATTTTCCCATCACTTCGCATACACCAAAAAACAGCCCTTATTTCTTTATCTACCTCACTTTTTTGCCTTTTTTTGCACTGTTTTCTCTAGAAACCATTGATTGCTTTCTTCATCTAGAGCCTTAAGCGAAAAAAAGATCCCAAAACTCTTGTTTTAAAGGTCTTTTTTAAAGTATCTTGTAAGCAGTTAAATTATATGTCCATAAAAAAGGAGAATCAAATGAAGATCAATAAAACAATTTTACTTGTAGCTCTTACGGCAATTGCAATCCCAGTTTCAGCAATACAGCCAAATAGAAGCGGAAATTTTGAGAAAGTAAGACCTTTAAGTCCAGCAGATGAAGAAAAAGTGGGTAATGTTACTTCCGCAGTCGTTGGTCTTCATAACGCAATCGTCGGATCATCTGAAGCTAAAGCAGCTGTGATGAAAGCTATGGCAAATCTATCAAACGCTAAAACCAAGGCGGAAATGGAGAGGCTTACAGCACAGTTGGGAATGGCTATAGCCAAACTTCAAAACGCTAGTTCTGCGGTTGAATCTGCAGTCGAGCAGGTTAAAAAAGTAAGTGCCCCAAACGTTCTTGGTACATCTGCTGCAAAACGAGCTGCTAATTTACCATTAGTAAATAAGGCTAAAACTGAAGCTGGTGAATCAATAAGTGGAGCAACTGCGATTATTGTAGGAGCTCAACAAAAGATTTCAAATACTTCTGGGTATAACTCAAATACTTCTGGGTATAACTCATAAAATATATCTATCTCACTCAATAAAAAAAGAAGGTTAAAAGCCTTCTTTTTTTGTGTCAAAAACAAGCGTTCATGTACCAACTCTAAAAATCCTTGTTTTTTTATTAGATTTGTAACTACTCTTTAAAACATGAGTATTTAATTTCAAAATAAAAAGGAGAACTTATTAAAAATCAAAGGCTTCATTTTTTCACATCTATCAAAAACCAACCGAAAGAATCTTATGATCTCTAAAAAAACAATTCTTTTTTCCACAGCCTTAGCACTCATGATTTCTCAAAGTATTTTACCAAGTATTACATTAACCACAGGCCAAGCACCATTGCTAGGTCTATGGGTTACTCCGGTGTACACAGGAAAACAATATGCTCTTACTCCAGGACCAAATGGCAACTTGGTTTTTACAGCAACCCCAAATATGGCAGGAAAAATAACAACATCAAACACAGGAGCTACATCTCCAGTTATAGCTTATAGTGTGGATTCAAATGGTTATCCCACATTTTATTCACAGCTTTCAATCTCACCAGACAATCTTGCCGCAATCAATACTGCTTTACTTAGTGGCATTTCGGTTAGAATAGAACAAGGTGTTACT
>JAPLIP010000043.1 GCA_026389065.1 Candidatus Dependentiae bacterium | reverse complement strand
GCAAAAGTTAATTTATTGCCAAGAATTGACTGCAAAAATCCACCGATTGGAAACTTTCGATAGGGTGAAAAATATTCATCCAAATCTGTTTTTCCATCAAGCAAATGCCGCGCACTATAATTACCAAGTGCCGCAGCTATCGAAAGACCTGCGCTTGCCGCAATGTAATAAATATGTTTAAAATCTTTGCCTGGTCCAGAAATTGGACCAATGTCTTTTGAAACCCCTATCAGGCCTGACCAAACATACTCAAATTGAACCTGGATATCTGGAAAGTGTTTAGAAAAATCACTAATTAACTTTTTGACAATTCTGTCATTTTTACAACTTTGATCTGTATCATAAGTGGTCCACAAATCTCCGCCACCAAGAACCAATCGATTGTCTGAGGTTATACGAAAATAATTATATACAAGCTCTGAGTCCCAGATCATAAAACGATCTTTTGCAAATATTAAACTAATTTGATCATCTGTAAGAGACTGTGACGCGAGTACAAAGTTTTTGGCATGAAATACTTCTTGGGGCAAAATGTTTAAATCTGGTAAAAATCTGTCAACGCAAACAACGATATAATCTGCGGTAATCTTTGCATGAGGTGTTATCACCGTATGATCATCAATTTTAGTTACAAGGGTTTGCTCAAATATTTGGACACCTTGAGCCTGCAAAGTCTTTTTCATCTCCTGGCAATACAAATACCCATTAATCCCAAAGCTATCTTTATAAACAACCGCACCAAAATACCCTTTGCCGTGTAAAATCTGATTTAGCTCTTGCTCGTCATAAAGCAATGATGCATAGCCGCTCTTACTTAAGCTTTCATACTCTGTGCGAAAGCCACCAAGGGCGCCTTTACTTGATGCAACCATTAAAGAATCTTGTTTGACGTAACCGCAATTAAGATTGTTTTTCTTAATGTTGTTTTCAATACCTTGAACGCCAAGGTTAATAAAATCCCAGATCTTACAAGCGACTTCAGGATTATACCTCTTTGAAAAATCGGTAAATGATAGCTCTGCGTTTTGAACAACAAATCCCGAGCTTTTCCCGGTTGCTCCAGAACCACATAAATATCGCTCAAACAATGCAACCTTTTTGCCACGATTACAAAATTCTTGGGCTGCACTCAGTCCTGCCATTCCGCCTCCAACGACAACAACGTCGACCTGCATATCTTGCAAGCAAGGCTTTATCTCTCCCGATAAAACAGTCCATACATTTTGGTCCTGAGGTGGCCATAAATTTTTCATATTTTCAACTTTCATTAACTAACTTGCATATTCCATAACTGGGCATACGCACCTTTTTTTACAAGAAGTTCATCGTGAGAGCCAAACTCAACAATTTTGCCAGAATCTAAAACAAAAATAGTATCTGCATCTCGAACCGTTGAAAGACGATGAGCAATGATAATAATTGTATGATCTTTTTTCAATCTCTCCATTGAGTGAGTAATTTCTGCCTCAGTCTCATTATCAAGGGCTGCTGTCGCTTCATCAAAAATTAAAATGCATGATTTTTTTAAAAGAGCCCGAGCAATAGAAATTCGTTGACGCTGCCCCCCTGAAAGATTTCTTCCATGCTCGCTGAGCTTGGTGCGGTATCCATCAGGCAACTCCATGATAAAATCATGACATTGAGCCATATGTGAAACCCTAAAAATTTCTTCCTCTGTGGCATTAAATGTACCGTAAGCAATATTTTCAGCTATTGTTCCGTCGACAATGTAAACTTCTTGGCTTACAAGTCCAATAGATGAATGCAATGCACTTTCTTTAATGTTTTTTACATCGCTACCATCAATTTTTACTGCACCACCCTGTACATCATAAAATCGTAAAATCAACTTTGAAAGAGTACTTTTTCCACAACCGGTTGATCCCACAAATGCGACCGTTTTACGAGCAGGAATGGTAAGGCTTAGATCATTAAAAACTTCATAACCATTTTTATACGAAAATGAAACATTATCAAAAACAATGCTTCCGGGGCACGATTTAACGGCAATGGCATTATCGCCATCTTGAATTTCAGGATCTGTTTGCAAAACATTCATAATTCTTTTTGCGCTGGCAGAGGATTTTTCATACATATCGGTAATTACAGTCAGTGATGAAAAGGGCCATAAAAATCGCTGCGTAAGCATAACAAGTTCTGCATACCAATGTATGGCTATTTGCCCACTTAAAACCTTCATTCCGCCAACAATCATCGTTGTTATAAAACCAATCATAACCGTCATTCGAATACATGGAATATATTTAGCCGTTGTAGAATTCACAGCGCAGTAAGCTTGTTTGTTTTTATTACTTTCCTGCGCAAGCCTTTCGAGCTCATATTTTTGAGTACCGTAACTTTTAATAGTCATAAGTCCTTGCAGTCTATAAACAATATGGCTTGCCATACTGCTCGAAACATTTCGCATTCTAAAATAAAGCTCAGATAATTTATGCTGAAAATAATAAGATATGGCAATCACGAACGGTATTGGAATAAGCGTCATAAGGCACAACGTTGGAGATATCCACACAAAGATAGCGCCCGTAACCAAAATATTAACGACTAGTTGAATAACTTCGTTAGGCCCGAGGCTTAAAAACTGTTCCAACTGAGCAACATCGTCTTGCAAAATGGTAAGCATGCCACCGGTTGTTTTATCTTCAAAATAAGCTAAATCCAAACTCTGAATCTTTTCATAGGTTGAAAGTCTTAAGTCATGTTGTATTTTTTGTGCAAGACCATGCCAAACGATAAAGTATAAATATTCAAAAATTGATTCTAAGATCCATATGACAGCTGTAATTCCAGCAACAAGATAAAGTTGATGCAATGGCTCTGAGATCCCTGACAGCTGCGCAACTATTGATTTTTTTTGCTGAACTACCACATCGACGGACATGGCTATTAATATTTCTGGCAAAATATCACATATTTTGTTTAAAGCTGAAAATATGACGGCTATAAAAACTACAGCCTTTTTTGGTTTTACATAAACCAACAAATCAATCAAACTATTTTCTTTAAAAAGCTTCATACCACTCCTAAACAATTCTTTTTTCTTTTTGATGATTGTACGAAATATATTCATACTATTTTTTTTTATTGATATTCAAGATTTGTTTAAACAGTAGGCTTAAAGTCATAACCCAGCTTTGATTCCGTCCTAAGCTTTTATTTACTCTTTCTTGAGAAGTTCATCGTTTTGTAGTTTTTCTTGGATTGCTAAATTAGAAACTTCTTCTTGCAAAGTGACAACATCTAAATAAGCTTTTTCATTGAACGGATCACCTAAAAAAAGATCTCGCTTGCACTTGTACTCATTACCAAATAAATTACGATCAAAGAGTCGTATAGGATATTGCCCATTTATAACCATATCCGAAGATAAGCAATACGAAGCAAGGCTAAAAGATTTAATTTTTTCTAATTTCATAGGCAGCTGACCTTTATTAAAATCATCCATAAGCTTTTGAATTTTTACACATGCGTTTTCATAGTCAGGCTTCAATTTTTTTTTATTTCCATAAAAATAACTGCCATATAAACCTCTATATTCCTGATAAGCTGGAAGCATATAAAAAAGCTCCTTTTGCCGCTCCGGCAATAAATCCTCCCAGCAATGAAAGAATCTATCAAAGCCCAAAATTCCATCTTGTTCTTTAACTTCTTCATGAAAGCCAAGATCTTGAAAATGAGCATCAACAATTAAATCTTTGGCGCCCTCTTTTTGATCCTCTGCCTGAAACACAAATGAATGAGATGAATGCCTGCTCAGCCTTAATTTTGCAATATCATGCTCTTTACTAGCAGAAGGCGCTGGAGATGAAACAACCTTTTTAACCCTTACGGCATTATATGCACTACCTGAAGCATTAGGTTGTTGCATAGGCAGAACATGGCTAAAATGTAAAAATAAAAATAATAGAATAGCTAAACAGTTACGCATGAATCCTCCATTAAATAAAAAATGCCTATTTTTTAATGAGTTTCTTTTAATAGAAATCTAGGCCTCTTGCTATAAAAACATGATAACAATAATTTTTTTGCCAAATCAAGACTTCTCAAAAACTAAGAAGCAAGGAGCATTAGATAACAATTTAAGCCTTTGTCAGATGCAAAAACTATTTAACTTAAAGCATTTAGTTCAATTTAAGGACAAAAAACATTATGCATGAAAACAAAGAAAGCATAACTAAGGATCAAAAACATAGAATTAATATTATAAGAAAAAGATAACTTAACAAAAAGCAAAGCATATTTGTTTAGACTTTGCTCAAAAAAGGAGAAAGAACAATCACTTCAACATATAAAAAAAACGGGTCAAAGTTTTTTACACTAATTTTTACGATATGTTTATCATTTGTTTGTCAGCAATCAAGTGGCTCATACACACCAGAAAGATCAGCTAAACTACCAAGCCCATCAAGCCTATCATCACAAAGGAAAGTTTCTTTTCATGAAAACCCCGATGTTTTAACATATCAGGCAGATGAAACATACATCACAAAACACCTTTCAACAAAAGACCTGCCACAAACGTCAAGAACTCTAACCCAAGATGAAGTTAATGCCAAAGTGTTACTACGGGCCGCAAGAGGCAACTCGCCTTCGCTTACAACTTCCAATCTTATAAAGCTTCAAGAATCTCTTGGCATCAATATGGCTCAGCCAAATACTAACTTTTCGGTTAAATCTACATGCTCTAAAGAAACGCAAACAGATGATGAACAGTTGCCAGAAGAAACAAATGAACAAGAAAATCCTATAGAAATTATAAGCATTAATCGAGCTGCTGTTGGATCTCCCCCTAATGGACTATCATGCTGTCATCAATAAACATAAAGAGCCCCAGATTTTAAACTCTGGGGCTCTTTTTACAATATTTTTTAATATAACTATTCACCATAATGAGCATGCAGAGGCGATGACCCTGGAAACATAGATTCTGGCAATCTATTGCTTTGATATGTATAAGTTTTATTTGCCTTCAAACTAGCCACACGCACCTGCTCAAAACAAGGTATATTTGGCGTTTGAACAACTGTTTTATAAATGCCTGGAGATATTTCCTCAACTGTTGCACAAGCAAACCAGCGCTCAGTTCCTTCATCAGGCAAGGTTTCTTTTGTGTTTTGCTCGCCATTTATGCTATGTGCAATGCCACTACGAATACCAACATTACAATCAATGTGCATCTGAATTTTATTTGGACCAAGATCTCGACACTCAAATTCAGGACTGTTTTTTGATACATTATCAAATAATCTGTCTTTCCACGAAGCAGACTTCCAAAAAACCAAAGATTGCTTAAATCTTTCAACTGCTGATAGCTTTTTAATTACTTGCCCTTCTTCGGGCTGACGATCATCAACTAATTTTATCAAGCTACAAGATTCCTGCTCACAAACTTTTATTGATGGAGAACTATTACTTCTGCGTAAAAAAGCAATGTTTGCAGCGCGGCAAATAGGTGATATTTTACCATCTCCCACAAGAGAACAAGGTGTTTTAATTCTCACACAAGGCTCTTCGCCTTGCTCATTTTTAAATGGAACTCGAGCATTTAATGCTTGCTCTGGCGAATTAAAACCAGAACTAATACCGCCAAAACTTT
>JAPLIP010000042.1 GCA_026389065.1 Candidatus Dependentiae bacterium | reverse complement strand
GAGTAAAAATCCTTATCTTTTCTTACTAAAGTAGGGTCAGATGCTTGAGTAAAAGCAGCTATTGCTTTAATTTCGCTAGGTTTCAATTTTCCAACTAAAGGAAAATCTGCTTGAATTAAGGCCGTTTTGCCAAAAAATCCAACGGTGAGAGCAAAAACTAGCCTTGAAGATTTTGACAAACTAAGTAATCTAGAAAGAAATGATTGAGTAAGCATAATACTCCTTAAAGAACTAAACACATTTAAAATTTATATCAATTATTTCAATAAGTATAATAAGACACTATTACAAGGTCAAGCTCACATGACTGATTTTTTAACAATATTTCAATATTGCATACATTTTTTCACCAGTGCTTATGTGGTAATTCCCCTACAGATAATCTCATTGATAATCCTTGCAAGTATTATTATTAATTTAACAAAGCATTTATCTGCAAACAATGCCTTGCTAAACAAAAAAACATTGTTTTTATTTTTTATAGTTCCAATTCTTGCAATTATGCTAGAAAATCTATCTTGGATTGCAATTGCGCTTGATCTTCAATCAGCATTTGCGCATTCAGTCACAAGAGCAATTGTTTGTCTTGCATGGATTTTAAGCTGCATTAAATTCCATAGCCTAGCTCTTTTTCTAGAACAACTTACAGAAAAAAACTTCATTTTAAAGTGGTACCATAAACTCTTCTTTGCTTTTGAATTTATGTTATGTGTTGCGTTTGTTGCTTACACAATCACACTGACACCAGAAAATCAACATTCATCTTTTTCTACCTACATTTATCGAATAACGGTTACATATTGGTTTATTAGCATTACGCCATCGCTAGTTTGTACATTAAAAAAACTTTCTTGCCCAACAATTCCTATTGTTCTTAAAGAGCAGCTTAAATTTCTTCTGTTTTATTTCATCTTTCCGCACATAATTTGTATAATTTTAGAATTTTTGCCAAAAATATTATTCAGTCAAAAGCACAACCTTACCTTTGCAAACATTGGCATTATTTTTATCACGGCAAGCCTTTACTACTGCTTTAAACGTATCATGCAATTTCGATTCTTAAACCTATCAAACCACGTACAGGCAAAGCCAGACATCAACATTACCACAAACTTTAAAGACACGATTGAGCAAATCAACGTTGCTTGCAATGAAAATGAAATTGAATACATAACTCAAAACTTCTTTAGTGAACAATTTTTAATTCCAAAAAATCGAGTAAATACATATATCAGATCAAACACAGAGCCTCAAAACACAAATCAACAAATTATCGAAGGCTTCGTAAGTAGCAAACATGCCGATTTTAACACTGTAGAAATATTTTTACAGCATAAAATACTAGTCGCACATGAAATTGAATTTGATGATTTTCATACAGAAAACCCTATGATTTCTCATCTGGCAGAGTTTTTAAGAAAGATTGAATGCGACATTTTTTTACCAATCTTAAATAATAAAAAATTAATTGGATATATCACGATAAAAAAAGACATAACTCAAACGATTTACAACATTGATCAACAAAACAAAATGATCGTCCTTGCTCAGTTTTTAGCTCCTGCGATTTATCTATTTCAACACAATAATGTTTATGCTCTCTTGCAAGAAACAAAAGAAGTTAAAGAAGAACTTTATGCAAAAAACCAAGAAGTAAGCCAATACAAAGAAAGTATAAAAAAACTTTTAAAGGATCGCCTAGAAAATCACATAGGTGTGATTTTCTATAAAGCTAAACATTTTTCGTTTAAAAACGCAGAGGCTCAAAAACTTTTAGGCGTCAATCCAAACCTGCAGCAAAGCCATCCAACAAGCGCAACTTTAAGCAATTTTGCTCAACAAGTAGAAAAATTTCAAACAGCCCAAACTACATACATGACTATCCATGATGGATCAAAGCTTATGATCTCTGGAATGCCTCATGCAGAGCCATCTGGTGGCGTTATGTTAATAATTAGAAATCCTGAAGCAACAGACATTATCAAAATGCAATTCGACTCTCTTGGAGATCATTCAAAAAGAGATTACTTACTGTATCTAGAAACAACCAAAGCTGGCAAAGCTATCAACAAACTACTTCCAAGCAATCAAGAAATAATTTTAAATGCAAAAATACAGCTATTGCAAGCCTCTCTCCAAAAAAGCGCTTTACTTTTAGAGATGCATCAAAACGATATAACGGCAATAGTTGATATTATTTATCAAATTAGCGAAAAAGAAACAATACACACCCTTTCTCTTGAGCATGGTCAGCAAGAATGCGGCATGCAGCTTTTTGGCTTAAATCCTCTTCTGAGTCTGCAAAAAGATGTAGCTCTTTTGGAAAAACATAACGATGGAATCTTAGTTATTAAAAACATAGAATTTATGGATAAAACTTCTCAACAGATGATTGCTTACTTTATTCGCTATGGAATCTACACGCCACTGAAAAGTGAACAACGTAAATTTAGCAACGCGCGAATAATATTTTCTACGAGTCACAATCTGCAAAGCTTATCGCAAGAAGGAATAATTATTCCTGAGCTTTATGCTGAACTCAAAAAAAGCTCTAAAACATCTATTTTAAGCTTGCCATCTCTTGTAACGATGGATCATCAAGACCTATCACTCATAATTGATGGATTCATGTATCAAAACTTACAAGAAGCTGGAAACAAAGGCTTAATTCCGTTAACTATTAAAGAAAAAGATTATTTAATAGCAAAAAGAATACCGAGCCTCTTTGAGTTTAAACAAAAAATTCAAACACTTATGTTTATAAAATCACAAGATTTAGTGACGCCATTAGAGACTTCTAGCAAAATAAAAATTTTTGATGCAACATGCCCTGAGTTACAACTTGCTTCACAACTTGGTAAACATGCTCTTAAAGACACGCAGCTTATGGCTTCTTTGTGGAAAAAGCTTGGAAACCAAACAAAAATTGCAGAACTTTTAGGCGTTAATCGATCATCAGTCAACAGACGATGCAAAGATTATAAATTAAACTAAAATGTTTTTAGCTGTATCAAAAAAAGGCAAGAGAGTATGACTTACGAGCAAATAGTAGAAAAAAAAGATGATTTTTTAACATACTTAGATGTTGAAAGAAATGTTGCTTTAAATACGTACAAATCATACCAATATGACTTAAATCAATTCTTAACATTTTGGGATAAAACAAATAAAGCCAATCCGTTAAAAACTTTTATGATGCAAGATATGCTCGAAAAGTTTTTTATGCATCTTTACTCTTTAAAAGTGCAAAAAAGTTCTATTGGCAGAAAAGTTGCCTGTTTTAAATCTTTTAACTCCTACCTTCATAGCTGCAATATTTTAATTAACCTAAAATTAACAGCTCCTCGAATTGATAAAAAATTACCGACCTATCTAACCATTGAAGAAATCACATTTTTACTAGACACTCTTCCCGATAAAGATTTTTCACCAAAACGCCCTCTTCGTGATCGAGCTATGCTTGAAACCCTGTATGCAACAGGAGTTCGTTGTTCAGAGCTCACGAGCATGAAGCTTTCTGATATTGATTTTGATCAAAAATCAATTTTAATCACAGGAAAAGGAAACAAACAACGCGTAGTTCTTTTTGGCGAGAAAGCGAAAGAAAAGATGCTTCGATATCTCCAAGAAGAGCGAATAATAGATCTAATTTCAAAAGATCAGGATTATTTTTTCATAGGAACAACGGGATCAAAATTTACAGATCGCGCACTTCAAGAAATTTTTAGCCAACTGAGCAAAAAACTTCCACAAAAAAAAGTTCTTACTCCTCATAAAATTAGACACTCTTTTGCCACACATCTTTTAAATGCAGGAATGAACTTACGCGCTCTGCAAGAACTTTTAGGCCACGCTTCACTTTCAACAACTGAAAAATATACTCACATAGCAACAAAGGACCTAAAAGAGCTGTATCAAAGAATTAATCCGATGGAATTCTTGAAAGAAAATTAACAATGCATTCTCCTCAACGCCAGTACAATAAAAAACTCACCAACATGGTATTATTTGTGTTGTTTTATTTTGGAATTATTGCTTGTCGGCTTGTATATCTGCAAATTATCAAATATCAAAAGTTTGCAAACTCTGGGACAAACAACTTTTTACGATTCAAAACTGTTCCTGCACAGCGTGGAAACATTTTAGACTGTAATGGAATCTCTCTTGCCACAAACCAACCAGTTACAGAACTTTTATGGAAAGGCTCTGGAAACCTTCGACTGAGTGAACAACAAGAAAAAGCGATTACTAAAATTAATGAAATTTTAGAATATGAGCCAATACCAAAACAAAAAATCAAACGCGCTGAAAAATTTTCAACCGAAATTATCATAGCGCCAAGCATCACAAATCAACAACTGTGTTTAATTGCTGAACAATGCTCAGACGTGTTAAATCTTTCGTTTAAGACAAGATTTGAAAGGTTCTACCCTTACGACAAGCTCGCAAGCCATATCCTTGGCTACCTTGGAGATATTCACATCGACACTGCTGGAAAAATGGGCCTAGAGAAAATATGTGAGCAGACTTTGCGAGGAGATCCTGGAATATTAAGACAATCAATTAATTCTTTTGGATCTATGCTTGACTGCCAAGAAATCAAAAAAGGATCTTGCGGGGAAGATATTTTAACAAGTATCGATCTTGAAATGCAAAAGATGGTAGAAGAGTGTATGGATGATCAAATTGAAGGATCTTGTATTTTATTTGATCCAAGAACTGGACTGATTAAAGCTTTAGTTTCTAAGCCAAACTTTCAACCAACTATTTTTTCAAAAACCTTATCCAAGCAAGAATGGCAAGACATTCAAAAGCAAAAAATATTTTTAAACAGAGCTTTTAATGCAAGTTATCCGCCCGCTTCAGTTTTTAAACTTGTTACCATTGCTGCAGCGCTCGAAGAGAAGTTAATCTCAACTGATTCACATTTTACCTGTACTGGATACACGACTTTTAAAGATCGAAAATATTACTGCAACAAACATACCGGACACGGTAGAGTTTCAACCGAAGAATGCCTGGCATACTCATGCAACATTCCTTTATTTGAAATTGCAAAACGAATACATATCGACACGCTTGCCCACTACGCCTGTGAATTTGGGCTCGGAAGCAAAACAAACGTTCCTTTTTCTGAGCAATACGGACTGGTTCCAACTAATGAATGGAAAATTGAACATAAAGGTGAACGCTGGTGGACTGGAGAAACACTTTCTGCGTCAATTGGTCAAAGTTTTTTACTCGTTACCCCAATTCAAGTTGCCTGCATGATTGGATCTATTTTTACTGGATATTTAATAAAACCACGAATAATTATTGATAGCGAAATAGAAAAAACGCCTATCAGCATTCATCCACAGACCCGGCAATTTCTACAAGCTTGCATGAAAAGCGCTACGGCTATTGGTAGTGCGCGCCGCATGAATAAAATAGGCAATCTAACTATTTTTGCAAAAACAGGAACCGCTCAAACAAAAACTAGGCCAAAAGATCAAGACCCAGAAGACATTCATGAGCTTCGTGAACATAAAGAACATGCTTGGTTTGTAAGCTATTTTTATACCGATGATACTCAGCCACTGGTTTTAGTTATGCTTCTTGAGCATGTGGGTAAATCAACATTTGCAAACGCAGTTGCCAGAAAGTTTTTTGTAAATTATATGCGATGGACTAAAAGTAAAAAAGCTCTATAAAAAAAGAAAATCCACGCTTTTTACGGCATGGATTTTCTTTTTATAAACTATTTATTTATAATAATTACTTAATTTATTTGGTGAACATTTACAGGCTTTGTATTTTGATCTAAAACACCTGATTCATTTTCAACAGGAAGAAGATTACGCATCTCTTCTAGCGCTTGCTCTATGCCATGATAGATTTCTGTTGCAAGGCCTTCTTGCTCTTCTTTGGCAGATGTTTTTAATCCGTCTTTAATAATTTCTTTATAAATCTTAGTAGCACTCTCGTATATACCCTTAGCCTTTGTATAATACTTAACTATAGACTGCTTAAACGGTATTTGATCTTTTCCTTTTAGCACAAGTAACTGTTCATCTGATTTCTGAGCAAGACGCAAGACAGCTTTAACG
>JAPLIP010000041.1:380-7626 GCA_026389065.1 Candidatus Dependentiae bacterium | reverse complement strand
GCTTTTATTCTATCGTCTTTTCTTAGTTTTTTTGAAGCAGCTACTTTTTTTAGAGCTAATTCTCTGAGATCATTACTGTAAATTATAGACACATTTCTCCTTTAAATTTTTGTGTCTTAAGTATACATCAATCGATCTGCAGCTCCTAATGACTTAGGCTATAGAAGATTATTTTAGGTTTTCAGGTGAAGATGTTTTAAGTGGAGCCCTTGAGCAAAAAATAAATGAGACCATGTCTAATTGGGAGTTCATGCATGGTCGACAAGATTTCATGCGAAATTCATTAAAAGAAGGGTTATCTAATTTTCAAAAAAATATTAAAAAATTAATTGGAAGTTAGCACTGATAAAACTAAATGCTTTTCTTTGTATATGTATTTAATCTGGTAATCCAACCACCAAAAAAGTTTAATCGATTGTAGTCTGGGCCTGAGTGCTCAATGAGCATTAATAGTTTTTTAGTTGCCGCTACGGTAAAAGCTTTTGTTACATTTGTTTGGGTGAGATTTTCTGGCATATCAAGTAAAACACTTAAAAGCCCCCAGGACTTGCCGTTACTTTGTTCCGCTGGATTCAGTCCGTCACCTTTAAAATTTAGATAATCTACCAAAACATAGGTTCCAATAGCTGAAGAAAGCATTAAATCAATAATTCTTTTAACTTTTTTTCGTTTGCTTTTGGGTGCAGCGTTTATAATTTCGGGTAATTTATTCTTTAGTCGAATAACCATAAATTGCGCTTGGTGAGCAACAGTAGAAGAGAAAAGTTTTCGTAACTCTTGTAATTTTTCTTGATCATTATAAAAATCAGTACGGTTTTGCCATGGTGCTCCGGTAGAAAGAGAGTCTTCTAGCCAGGATGGAAGAATGATACCATTGTCTTTCAAATGCTCGCAAAGAGGATGAAAGCCTTGGGTGTATTTTACTTCATGACCTTGTGGAATCCAGATGCTGTGACCTATTCCAAAAGAGGGAAATGATTCTTTATCGCTCCAATATGTTAAATAATCTTCTCGGCAACTCGCTTCATTATGCCAGATCTGTTTGCCGATGCGTGAAATAACGTCTGGGCTTAATGACATTATGTTTTGTTGGCTTAGCAGCAACCAGGATGCAAGAATAAATAACTTTTTTATCATAAATAACTCCAATTGTTTTATATCAAACGCTTATTGCATACTCTTTATTTAATTTATTAGTAAGTATAGAAGGTTGGTTGTATAAAGATCAAGAGTCTTGTCTCAATAATAAAATTAAAAGTTAATCTTGCCTAAGACTTAAAGCTCTGAATTGTTTAATCTTGATTAATCCAAAAGCTTTAACAGCTTAAATGGATATTCTTTTTCTACAGTGATTCCTTGTTTGTCTTTAAGTTGGATAGCTTGCCCCAGATGATATTTTTTTAATAAATCATCATAGGTCTTGATGCCATCAAAGATTTCTGTCAGTGTTAATCGATGAATCCGCCCATAGCCACTTTTATAGCCTCGAGCTTCAATAATTTCATTTCGTTTGATGTTGCTCACTATCATGACATGGCCAGATATCCAAATTAGATCACCATTTTCAAGGGGTTCGTTTTTTGCTAAAGCTCTTTTGCTTTCTTCCATAACTTTAGTTGTTTTCCATGGAAATTCTATTCCTGCAATTTGTGCCATTCTCATTACAAACTCTGAACAATCATATCCAGAGTATGGATCATTTTTCCCAGTTCTTTGCCAAGATCCATCCGCCAGGTAGAAGTTAGAGTCTTGATAGGGGATAGTAAAGCTGCTTCCTCCCCAGACATAAGGAATGACATTATTCATGCCTTTTTTGTTTGTGCTTGAAACTCTATCAATCAAATGGTTAATGTTTTTCACAAAGAGCTTTCTAGCTGCTTTCATATGTTTTTTAGTTTCAACAAGAGCATTTTTGTGAGCAATAAAGTCGATGAGTATTGCATTGGCGGTAAAATCTACTCGTTTTATAGCATATGCAGTTAATGTATCTTGCTCTGGTATGTGATTAAAGCGAGTTCCTGCTGAAAATGTTTTCCATGGATAGGTAAGAACAATTGTTGGTTCTTGTCCGTATTTTGGGCAGGGTATAACTTGCAAAGTTTCATCAGTTAGTTTTTTTAGCTCGACGAGATCTTTTTTATGAACCCAAAAACTATTTAACTTTTCTTTGCTTTCGCTGTCATAGCCATACACCACGTTGTTGCAAGCTATTTTAAAACAGCCGTCTTTTTCTTCGATTATGCTTACCAGTTCATTGTACAATCCTTGATGAGACCGATGGCAACCGTTGCTGTTTCCACATATCGATTGATTGAGTGGAATTGGAAAAACGCCGCTCATTTCAATAATTGGATTTTTTACGACAGCAATTGAGTTTATTGAGGCTTGGGTAGTAGTAACACACGTAAAAGAGATTAAAAAAAGAAATGCAAACATCATATAATTTGAAAAAATTTTATTAAATAGACTCTGTTGCAACAATATTCCTTTTTGGATAAATTCTGTTTAAAAATTAGTTATATTATCTATTTTAGTATTGCATTTTTATATTTTTATTAAAAATTAATTCCCCAAGCAACCCAAGACATTGATGCCCATTTATATCCTAAATTCAATTTATTGCTATCAAATCCATAGCTAGTGCTCAGTAAAACTTGCTGAGAGTATTTTTTTGACTTAAAGCCATATTTGTAAACAAAGTAAAAGCTGTTTCGTAGCGAATCTGTTTTATCTGGGATTGTGGGTATTTTTGGATAAATTTTACCATTAAAATTCCAGTGAGCAGAGTATCCACCCTCTATTCCATGGTGTGATTTTGGCCAGTGACTTTTTAGTGCAATGAGCAAATCAGCTCCTTGGCCAATGGTAAATTTGTGGTTGTTTCCCAAAGTGTCCCTTGCGTTTGCGGGCACAAAATAGAGGTACCGAGTCCCCCATAAAAAATCAATCTTTTCTTGTAGTCTGTAAAGTCCATCAAGCTGAAGGCCGGTGCCAATTTGACCAGCGCTTAAGGTAAAGTGCTGCAAAATGTAACTGCTATGAGTAGGAACTCCAAAAAGAGCAGAAGTTGTTACTCTAGATTTGTTGGTAGGATTAAAGTTACGACCAATGGTGAATAAAAGATCATCGCATTCAGTTTGAGAAAAAGTAGTTACGTTGCATTTTTTTTGATACAAATGCGAAAATGCAAAGTCAGTTCTAAAATAATAAACTGATGCAAAATCATAAACAAAGGCAGAGTAGTCACCAACTAAATTCTCAAAAACGTCACCAATATATTTTTTTTGAAATTGAATAAATGGAAGTGTTGAAAAAGAATAAGGCGTTTCTTTAGCGTTATCACTTTCATTATGTTTTACCAGTGGCCTGCGAGTAATTTGTGCGACTTTAAAGTTATAAACAATGGGAACTGTTGTTGATGTCAAAAGCAAGCTACATGCTAGAAAAAAGCTTTTAGCTTTATTGTTTAAAATTGATTTTTTTATAGAGTAAAAAACAACAAACATGTATTTCCAATTAATAATCATGATGATACCAATGTGATACTTAACATCTTTATATTTTAGTATGATTTTTGCAATCTTTGAAAATATATATGGAGCTTATTATTTTAAATAAACCATTCATTTTTTTGCATACAAACGGCTTATCTATTGAATAGTTTTATTAAAATTGACTTCCTGCTATCGATTATGAAACCCTGTTTTTGCTACGTAGTAAATATTCTATACTGCATAAAAACAAGAGGGGCAAAAGTGAATAAGTTTTTAGCCTGTTTATTCTGTTTTTGTAAGATGTCTACTGATAATGATATTGTAAAAACAAAAAAGCCCGAAATAACCATAAATATTTCTGAGCCTGTTTTTCAAGAAGAGGCTCAAGTACCACTTATTGAAAATTCTTACGAGCCTGTAAGAAATTATTCTCGAATCCCTCAAGCTTTTTCGGGCTCTTCTAGTGATGGATTATTTGAAGATGATGTATTTGTTTCCATATGCGTAGATTATCCAACAATGAAAAGAGATTTTATGCTTATTATTGAGCAATGCTACAAAGAAGAGTTTATTTCTTGGAAAGATGAGCTCATTCAAAAATCAGGCCTGCCATTAAATCATCCATATTGCCAAGTAACTATGAGCGGATATGTTGAGTTCATGCGTTATGCAAATCGTGATAAAAATGATATTGCAAATCAAAATCTGTTTTTAGATATTGGGCAGCGGACATGGTTTTTAGGGCAACCGTATTCAGGTGGCAGCCTAGAAAAGCATTTAGAAATCAAAGAACAACATGCAAAGATAAAAACAGATTTTTTACAACGATTGCCTTATCTGCCAATTGCGCTTCCTTCAAGCGCTAAAAAAAGGATAGAAGAGTACTTTGTTAAGCGAATTGAAGAAAAAAATTGGAAAACGTTTTGGAACCTATTTACTAAAGAGGCTGTAATTTTACCAGCTAGCAGTAGATATATATCAGACTTGATAGATGGAGTGCAGACTCCCACAATAAATAAACCTTCTTTTTCAGTAACAAAATGTAATGCTCCGATTGGATTTCAAAAAAGCATTGCGGCAGAGTCTCGCGAGCAAAATTTAAAGGATTAAGCTTTTATCATTTTATGAATCATAGCCTTGAACTGTGTTCCACGGTCTTCAAAGTTTTTAAAAAGATCAAAGCTAGAGCCAGCGGGAGAAAACAGAAGTAGATCAAACTTTTTATAATTTTTTCTAAAAACATCAAGAGCGGCTTCAAGGGTAGTTGTTTGGATGCAAGGTACTTGATATTTTTCACACAAATTATTTAAAGACTCTGATTCTTTTCCAAAAGCAAATACGGTGATTTCTTGGTTTTTACAATGCTCAATAAGAGGAGACCGATCTGTTCCTTTGCTCAGTCCGCCTAAAAATAAAGCAATTTTTTTACCTGGGAATCGATCTACAGCTTTTGCTGTTGCTTGCCAAACTGTTGATTTAGAATCATTGTAAATCGCAACATTATAAAAATGCGCTACAAGCTCAACACGATGTTCTGGCAAATTTAGGGCATTAATAGTTGGCATAACTGTTTTTAAGTCTATCTTGTACAAATAAAGTGTTGCAAGAATTGCAACCCAGTTTTGTAGAAAAGTAGTCTGCGGGAGCTTGCCTATTTGATCAAATATAATGCATTGCTCGCCTGAAGTAGACAGCAAAATTAGATTGTTGTTTTCAATATAAAAAGTTGGATAAGTGATATCCGTCTCTGGTTTGTTTGTACAAAATAAATAAACACGAGATGGAACTTTTTGAATTATATCTTCAATTTGGTCTATTAATTCGTATGGAATTAATGATTTTTGATCATTTCTTTGATTTTTAAAAATCTGACACTTGGCCAATAAATATTCTTCCATCGTTGCGTGGTGATCTAGATGGTTTGGATAAAAATTTGTTAAGACTGCAATGTCTGGAGCAAAATATTTTGTATGTTGAAGTTGGTAGCTTGATAGCTCTAAAACAACCGTTTTTGGTTGCGGTTGTAGGTTTAACACATTGAGCATTGCGTATCCAATATTTCCTGCTGCAACAGAATTTGGTATGCATTGCTCAGTAAAGCTTGTAATAGTTGTTTTTCCTAATGTGCCAGTAATTGCAATGGTTGGAATTTTTGATTCACTTGAAAAAATATCAAGCTCTTGTACAAACTTACCCGCATATTTTTGGTAGTCTAAAAGTGATATGCCAGGGCTTGGAATAATAATATCGTTGTTGTCTAGAAATTCTTTTAAGCTTGTAGGCGTTTGTAAAATTACTAAAAGTTCTTCATGAGCTTTTTTATCAAGAATTTGAATCTGGCTTGTGAACTGTTTGACGTAATTGAGTACGGATTTTCCAACGACTCCTAGCCCCCAAATTCCGACACGTTTATTTTTTAAGTTGATCATGTGGCTACATCGTCCTTTCATCTTCGGTCTCGGGCTGGTCGTGTCCGGCAAAGCTGGAAGCGAAGCCTTGAACCTGGGGATCTAATTGTTTAATTTTATTTTCCTAATTGTTTAACCGAAAGAAAACCTTTTAGCAATAGCATATAAATAAGAAAGCTACTTGAATTAATGCTTATATTTATTTTTGACTCAAGAACCTACAAAGAGCTCCAACAAATATAAAAGCTAGAGAGAATTGTATAAAGTATGTTGTCGTTAATTGATGAGGAATTCTAAATTCTAGGAATAGCGCAATCCAATAAGATAAAGTTGCAGCTATTAATGCCATCAAATATATACACAGTTGCTGTTTTAAGCAATTAAGAAATGTCATAACAATCCAATCATTGTTTAAGGAAGAAATAAGCATAGCGTAAGAGCGCTACCAACAAGAGTCGAGGCTGTTTCAACGGCTGCAACTGTTCCAGCAAGGCTTCCAGCAGAGCTTGTAACAGCAGTTGTTATTAATACTGCCTCCTGAGCTAACCCTGCGCCTGCAATAGCGCCTCCTACTATGGTAGCACCAATAGGAGCACCAGCCGTGGTTGCCGCAGTTATAGCTCCTACTGCAGCTCCAGCAGTACCCCCACTCGCCACAACAATAGTACCTACTGCTGCAACCGCTGTTCCATAACATAATGTTTTTGTGACCCAATATCCAATAGCTCCAGCGATTGGGTCATTATGAATTAAGACACCATTTGTAGATGCAAAAAAGTTTTCATAATCTGCTACCGTAATAAATCGAAGGGTAGAGGATTCGTTTTTAATGCAAATTGCTTTTATTCTAACAAATGTTGCATCGCTTTTTAAAAGAACGTCGCCAAGAGATAATTGGTCTGCTTGAATCCATTTATATGGAATGAAAAGTTTTTGATCTGGAGAAACTTTAAGAACGGCATCATTATCCATTGTTATTTCTATGTGACATTCTATGTTTGAGTCTGTAATTGTTAAAATTGATTTAGCATGTTTTACAAAGTCTCTGTCTGCAGAAATTACTTCATCGCCTATGTTTAAATCTTGTATTTCCTTAAGCCCATATGGTGTTTGAACAAGTGTATGAAAAAGAGTTCCTGAATATATAAAAGATGTTGCGAAAAGATAGCTTAAAAAAATAGTCATTTTTTGCATGACCATATTTTTCCTTGAAGGTTTTTGTTTTGGACGATTGCTTATTGTTTTCCTTCAAAACACTCTGCTTTTAGTGATTAAGTTTATAGTCATTTGATCAAATCTCAATGAACTTTTCATTGAAAAAGCTAAAACAAGTTAATTGTCTTT
>JAPLIP010000041.1:0-295 GCA_026389065.1 Candidatus Dependentiae bacterium | reverse complement strand
CTATGGCTGGTCGTAAAAATTCAATTTTGATTATTTTCTTTTGCTATTCATTCTTTGCTTATGGCCATGATGTAACTCCACAAAATATTGCAGTTGCTGCTCCGCAAGAGTCGACGGTTTGTAGTGTCGGATCGCGACTTGATTCAATTATGCAGTCGCCAACATCAACGGCAACTATGAGCAAAAAAGAATGTGCTCAGCTTGCAGCATATATTCAAGCAAGCGATTATAGATGTCGTCAGCGTTTTCGCATGGGGCTCAATGAATTTAATCATGCAATGTGGCTTGGGTATGA